>JACQDI010000698.1 GCA_016201195.1 Acidobacteriota bacterium
TCATTGACCAGACGCTGGACGGTGGTGATGCCCTCCAGGAACGCTCTCTTGAGCACCAGCTCAAAAATCAGTCCGCGAGGCAGGCCGGTCGCCTCCGTGTTCAGGGCCGGCCTGGGGAAGAATCCGGGAATATTCATAACTCTGGTATCAGAGAAGAGGCGCTCGCAAATCCATGTGGGCCCGCCGCTCAGCGCGTCCGACTTACAGTATGTTCGAATCCACGCCTTCCGATCTCCCACCTCCATTATAAGTATAACCGCTAGCCACCCCAGACTGCAACGGGCTAGTGTCCTACCCTTAGGACACTACCTGCAAGGGCGTTTACAAGCCCGCCCTCCCTGCCGCGACCAGCCGGACGGGACCGAGCAAGCCCGCCGGCACGAGCTGCACTTTGTCCATGTCCTGCGGTTCGAACCTGACCCCGTACCGCAGGTTCAGCAAGCGGTAATCCGGCAACCGCCTCCCGGCTATGTGGTTGATCGCGAGATTTCCGACTACGATCCGGACGCGGTTCTCCCCGCGCTTCAGCAGCCCCGTCACATCGACAGAATAGGGCGGGCACCACACCGATCCGGCCCGGCGATCGTTTACGTAGACCACCGCCGCTTCCCGCACGGGAGCATCCAGCCACGCCTGCATGCCGTTCCGCGTCCGTGTCTCCGGGACAGGGTTCCCTTCCCCGAAGTCGAGCCTCACCTCCAGCCCGCTCTGCAACAATCCCTCCGGCACGGTGACCTCCTTCTCATACGTCGCAAGCCCGGAGTAGTAGCGAGTCTCCTCGTCCTCGGTCCAGGACCGCAAGCGTTCCATCCTCCTCGGTGTGCCGCGCTTCCCAAACGCGACCCGCCATCCTCCGCTGATGTCCATAGGTCGTAGGGCGACCCCTCCGGCCGGGGGCGCCCTGCGGGGCGCCCTCTGGGCCCGGCCCCCTGGCCAGCCTCGCGAGAAAACCACAACCGTGGAACCATAAGGTTCCAGCTCGAGCGCCAGAGTCGTCACGCCCCGGTCCCCCGCCACAATCTCCGCCGGCGCCTTCTTCCCCGTCACAGGATCCCACGCCTCCGCCCCCACTCCCTCGACCCGGAACGCAGCTTTCACCTTCTGGCGCGTGTTGTCGGTGTTCGCAAGAAAGTAGATCTCAGCAAACGCGGCGTTTCGATGCACAAAGCCGATTTTCGGAGCCGCCGGAGAGAGCGAAACATCCGGAGGCTGCAATGCCGCGAGGGTCGCGCCAAGCTGGTTCTCCTCCGCCACGAAACGCGCCACCGCAGACGGCGCTTCGAACAACCGCCGCGCGATTTCGCGGACCTCCGCTCTTTCCGTCTCCGTCGCCATCAGGCCGGGCGCCGTTCCAGGAAGACGGCGGGTCGCCACCAGAACACCGCCTCCGCGCGCGAATTCCTCCAGCTTGCGAAAGGTCTTTGCTGGGATGCTTTCCACACCGGGCAGGACCACGACCCGATAGCGATTCCCGCCCAGCGCCAGCGCCCCTTTCTCCACCCGCCCGACCTGCTCTAATGCGCCGTCGTCGAAGAAATCGAGGTTGTAACCCGCTTCCAGAATCCGCCCCACCACCTCCGGCCCCAGCCGCTCCCGGAGCGTCTCGAGCAGGTTCACCCGGCCCGCGGAAAAGTGGGCCCAGGCATCGCTGTTGGACAAATAGAGCGCTACGTCGTTAGCCGGCTTCCCCTGCCGCAGCAGGAAACTGACACGCTGCAGATACAGCGACAGGTCCGGCATCGCGATCCACCACGGATTCTTTTCGTTGAAGACGCCCGCCGCGTAAAACCGCCAGCCCGGATACTCCACGCCCTCCGCCGTGTACGGCCAGCCGTGCCCGATGAGTTGATTGATTCCTTGTAAAAAGTGAAGGTCTGCTTCAGCCTTAACATCCAGAGGCGTGGCCCGGAAAACCGGCGAGTGCAGCCACGTCCAGGTCAAGCCGGCGAACGGTTCCAGTTCCGGCTGGGAACCCAGGTCACCAATATTCTCAATCACCCCAACTGGAGCAATCTTTCCTCGGGAGCGCTGCGTCTGGACAACAGCAGCGGCCGCGCCAAGATTACCGGGGCCGATGGCGCGACTCCCGGTTCCGCCGGCGACGCCGCCGGGCCGCGTGTAATGAGGCTGGATTTGCGGATCGACTTCTGATCCTCAGGCGTAGCTCGAAACCGCCGCCCGGTTTTTCTCCCGGCGCGGCCGTGATCCGCTCCAGGCAACCGCTCGGGTGCGCCCGCTGATAATCACGGACTCTTGTCATCAGCGACGATGTTCTCTGTTCGCAGAAGGGTATCCCGCTGGGCGTTGGCGTGTTGCGCCAGCACAAACAGAACACCCCAGAGCATCATGTCCGCGCTAGAAGTCGATGCGGGCGCCGAGACGAATCGTTCGCGCTCCCGCGCTCAGCGCCCCGTCCCCGCCCCGCAGACTGCGGATCGTCCCCACGGTTCTGGCGCTGATATTGGTCACCGGGTTGCCGAAGTTGGGGTGGTTGAAGAAATTGGTGGCGGTCATGCGGAGTTGCAGCCGAGCCCCCTCGCGGATGCGGAAGTACTTGAACAGGCCGAAGTCGAAGTTGGCCACCCCGGGACCGACGATGACCCCGCGGGCGCTGTTGCCAAAGCGGCCCACCGGGGGCGCCGCAAAGGCCGCGGCGTTGAACCACTGGTCGATCGAGGCGTTAGCAAGCTTCCAATCCCCGACCCGATCCGGGCGGCCGCCTGTGGTGCGGGTGTTGGAGGGATCCGAGCCGCTGAACGACGGGGTGAGGAACTGGCCGCTGTGGAAGATCAGGATGCCTGAGATCTGCCAGTTGCCCAGGGTCTGCCGGATGGCCGCAGGAAGCTGCGCGCCGAAACGCTTGCCCGTTCCGAACGGCAGCTCGTAAAGGGCGGAACTGACAAAGCGGTGGCGATTCACCAGGTCAAGGTTGGCCATCTCGGCGCGGCGGTCGAAAGGGTTCTCGATGTAGCCGCCTTCCTCCGTGCCCGGCGTGTCGCTCAGGTCCTTGGCCCAGGTCCATCCCGACTGGAAGGTGAGCCCCTGAGTGAACTTGCGTTCCACTTGAACGTCGAGCGCATGCATCTTTTGAATCCCCCCGTTCTGCAGGGCCGTGACCCGGAAAAAGTTCGGATAGCGGTAGAAATTCCTTTGAGCCGGATCGCTGCTGGGGAAGGGCTTGTTGATATCGCCGCCGAAGATGAGCTGGTTGATGCGGAAGCCGCGATAGCCGATGCGGGCTACGATCGAAGCCCCCAGTTCCCTCTCCGCGGTGAGGCTCCACTGCTGGGTGTAAGGGGTTCGCGGGTTGGGCACCAGCGCGTCCACGCTTTGGGTGGGGACGGTCCCCGCCGCGGTGAAGGGCCGCGGAAACTGGAATGACGGGACGCCGCCGGTGATGGTGTTCAGGAAGTTCTCGTCGGAACGGAACGGACCGCCGCTGAAGCCGTCCATCTGGGTCCAGGTGAGCCGGCTGTAGTAGATCCCGTAGCCCCCGCGCACCACCGTGCGGTTGTTGCTGAAAGGCCGGTAGGCGAAGCCGACCCGCGGCCCAAAGTTGTTGTGGTCGCCGTGCAGCAACGAGCGGGACGGGAAGCCGGCGCTCTGCGCCGTGACGATGGGGATGTTCTTGGGAAACAACGGGTTCACCAGGGTTCGCAAGACCTGCTCGTTAGGCACCACCAAGTTCCCCGTCCGGTAATCAAAAGCAAAACGCATGTCGTACTTGTCCACCGGCGGCGTGAAGTACTCATAGCGCAGACCCAGGTTCAGGGTGAGCTTGGCTGTCGCTCGCCAGTCGTCCTGGAGAAAGAAGCCGCTCTCGATGTAGCGGTTGTAACGGGGCTGCGCCCTTTCATAGCGAGAGCTGGTGTGCGGTATGCCCAACAAAAAGTCCCCGTAGTCGAAGCCGCTGGCGAAGCCGTCGAACTGCATCCTTCCAAAGTCGTTTTCGCCATAGTCGGAAATGTTGATGCGGCTGCGGCGCAAAAACACCCCGCCTTTGAAGATGTGCTTACCTTTGCTCCAGGTGAGATTGTTGATAATGTCAAAGCTTTCTTGCACCCAGAAGTAAGTGCCGTACTCGTAGAGGCCGGAAAAGTTCACGAAATAGACCCGGGGCACTCCGGCCAGGCCTCCCTTGTTCGACAGGTTGAGGCCTTGAAGCCCCCATTTGTCGGCCACTTCGGCGCCTCGGTGAATGCCCTCCAGCCGGGAGTGATCGCGGGCAAAGCCGACGCGAAACTCATTGACCAGCGTGGGCGAGAACAGGTGCGTTTCCGACAAGTAGGCGTTCCGCTCGTTCCGGTACTGGTTGCGCCGAAAGGCGGGCAGGTCCCCGTCATATAGGCCGGGCAGCGGAGTCTGGCGCAGGTTGACCCGCGCCGAAAGCGAATCGGCCGGGCGAAGCTGATGGTCCAACCGGACGGTATACCGATTGTTATGGGTCTTGGAGGGCCGCAGGTCGCGGTAATTCCCCGAAAAGGCCGCCGGCGGGCCGAAGTTGGGGGGAGGAATAAAATTTTCGTAGCCCTGAATGTTCCGCGAGACCGCACTGAGCCGGCTGGCGGGAAGGAGGTTGCCGGGGAACGGCTGCCCCGTAGTGGGGTCCCGTACCACCGTGCCTGGCAGCAGATCGGAGAAATCCCCGGCCCGCATCTTCGCTGTGGGCACGTTGGCGGTCGCGCTGAACTGTCCCGGGAACTGTTGTCCTTCCCAGGTGAAGAAGAAGAAGGTCCGATCGCGGCCATTGTAAAGCTTGGGGAGCACCACCGGACCACCCAGGCTGCCGCCGTACTCGTGCCGGGTCGGTCCTTTGGGCTTGGTGGGGGCAAAGAAGTTGCGCGCGTTGAAGGCGTTGTTGCTGGAATCGAAGACCGCGCTGCCGTGAAGCTGGTTGGTGCCCGAGCGCGTGGTCACATACATGGTAGCCACGTCGGGGTATTCGGCAGCGTTGTTGCTGCCCATCACCTTGACTTCCTGCACCGACTCCAGAGCAGCCTCCAGCATCGGGCTGGCGCTGCCGCCCCAGGCGGCGGCGTTGCTGGTCACCCCGTCGATGGTGTAGTTGAGGTTGTTGCCGCGGAGCCCGCCGATGGAGCGTCCTTCATAATTGGAGGAGGTCAGGTACAGGAAGGAGTGCGTGGCGCGCGTGTTCATCGGCAGGTTCAGCAGGTCCTGGCGCGGCCGGACATCGCCGACCTGGGCGTTTTCGGTATTGACCGTCGACGCCACGGCCGCCACCTCGATGCGCTGGCTGATATCACCTACTTCCAGGGTGGCGTCAAAGCGCGCCGTCTGCTGGGTGGTGAGGGTGATGGGGCTGCTGCGAACCTCCTTGAACCCCGACCGGGAAACCGCCACGGTGTAGGCGCCGGGCGGCAGACTGGGGAAATAATAGTTCCCCTCCTCGTTGCTGGCGGCGGTCCGCTGGATTCCCGTGGCGACCTCGCTGAGCTTGACGTCGGCTCCGGCCACGAGAGCGCCGGTGGCGTCCCGGACCGTACCGCCGATCGAGCCCAGAAAGGTCTGCGCGGCTCCCGGCCGGGTCAGGCTGAGTAGCAGCGCCGCTACAAGGATCACTTGTGCCGGATAACTCCTTCTTCTGGAACACATACTTCCTCCTTTGACGCCCATCCCCTGAGGCGTAGCGACGTTTGGAAAATACCACGCCGGTGCGGGAAGCGGAAGTGCAACGCCTCGTGCTCGACGAAACGAGTCAGAGGAACCTCGAGTTGGTGCAGACGACGCGCGGCGA
>JACQDI010000047.1 GCA_016201195.1 Acidobacteriota bacterium
ACTTTCGACGCTTTTTTCTCGACGGCGGCACGGTGGCGTGGCCGAACGGCGCCGACATCGCTCCCGAGACCCTCTACGAGTACAAGCTTTCGGGCGACGGGCCTAACAAGGCGTTGCACCGGACGCGCAGAAGGCGGCGCGCCGGTGAACGCGTGATCCGTTAACCTCTGCTGCCCGGCAACTATGGCCGTCGGGTGGCCGGATCCGATTTCCGTGGCAGAGTCCGCGCCAGCGGTTTCCCGTACCTCACCGGCGTGAAATGCCCGCCCGGCGCCGCGCCGCTTCCTGAGCCCCGGCGGTGCCCGGCGCCAGGCGCTCAACGATCGCGTAGGCTTCAGCGGCGCGAGCCATGTCGCCCATCCGCTGGTAGGCCTCGCCGAGGGTCATATGCGCGGCAGGGTCGCCGGGCTCGATGCGGATGGCTTCGCGGGCGTGTTCGGCGGCGGCGGCGGGGTCCTTCCGCAATAGCGAGCCGGCCAGGTTGGCTTGCACCAGCGAGCTGTTAGGCGACACGACCGCCGCGCTCGAAAACAGCGCCAGGTGGTCGTGCCAGTCGGGGTTGCGCAACAGCGTTCGGCCAGCGTAGAAAAAAGCCAGCAGGACTCCGGCGGCGATCGCGAGTTCCCGGCTGCGCGCTTTGGAAATGGCGTAGGCGATCGCGCAAGTGAAGCCCAGCGACGGCAGGTAGAGCAGGCGCTCGGCCATGATCGTCCCGATGGGCCGGAGGAAATTGGAGGTTAGGGAAAAGGTGGCCAGAAAAAAGGCCGCGCAGAAGAACCAGGGCCGGCCGCGGCGCCAAGCCAGCGCTGTGCCGCCGAGGACCAGCGCGGCGGTCACCAGCACGGATGGATCCCACAGCCGTGTCACCGGCGGAATCTGGTTGAACGAATAGTCGGCTGAAAGCGGCACCGGAAACACCAGCAGCCAGAGATAGTTTCCGAGCACCTGCGTGGCGGTGAGCAGGCGCGCGAGCGTTCCCACGCCCACCAGAGGGTTGGATGTAAGATTAATATAGAGCGGCGCGAAGCCGCCGAGGACCCCATAGCGCAGCCCGAGGGCGGCCACCGCAGCCACCGCAAACGCGGCATACCGGGTGATGGCCGGACGCCAGCGGGCCACGTAATCGGTGAGCGGCACGATCGCCAGAAAGGTGAGCCCGCTTTCCTTAGTCAACACGGAGGCGAAGAACGCCAGGGCCGACAATGCCACATTCCCGCGCAGATACCGCAGCCACGCCACCAGGAAAAAGAACGCCGCCAGCGACTCGGCGCGCCCCACCACATAGGCCACACCTTCGGTGCGAATCGGGTGCAGAGCAAACAGCAGCCCGCTCCACAAGGCGAACCCCTGGTCCCCGAACAACTCCCGGATGATAAAAAACACCAGCACGGAGTTCAGCGCGTGGATCAGAACGTTGAAGAAATGATAGCCCCAGGGGTTGAGGCCGCCGACTGCGTAGTTAACGGCGTAAGAGAGAATCACGATCGGGCGGTAGAGGCCTCCCTGGCCGGCGACGGTCTGCCAGTAGTGGGAACCGAAAATATGACCGAGGCTGGTGAGCGAGAGGCTGCGGATCTGGGGGTTGGACTGGATGATCGAGGTGTCGTCGAAGACGAATTCGCCGTCCAGCGAGTTGAGGTAGACGGCCCAGGCGGCGAGAAAGATCCCCAGCGGGATCAGCCGGCGGAGGCGTTTACCTTTTTCCGGGACCATAGATTACGCGGCCGGCCATCGCGCCGGTGTGGCGGCCGTTTTCGATCGTCACCGCGCCGTTCACGATCACGTACGGGATCCCCACGGCGTACTGGTGCGGCTTTTCGAACGTGGCGCGGTCGGCGATGGTTTCCGGATCGAACACGGTGATGTCGGCCCAGTTCCCTTCCTTGAGGCGGCCGCGGTCGCGGATTCCCAGCTTGTCGGCGTTCATGCTGGTCATTTTTTTGACCGCGTCAGGCAGGGCCAGCACGCGCAGCTCGCGGACGTAGCGGCCCAGCACGCGCGGGAAGGTCCCGTAATAGCGGGGGTGAGGGTGAGAGCGGCCGGTCGGGCCGTCGGGGCTCACCGCGGAGCCGTCGGAGCCGATGGAGGTCCACGGCTGCTTGAGGGCGAATTGCATATCCGGCTCGGAGTGGTGGAAGTAAACCGTGGGCACGCTGCCGTTTTCCTCGAGCAGCACGTCGAACAGCACGTGGACCGGGTCCCCGCCCCGGGCGGCAATCAGCTCGCTCATACGCTTGCCCTGGAACGGCTTGTTCCGCTCGTGGCGGAGCGAGACCAGGAGCATGCCCGCCCAGCCGTCGCCGGTTGCAAGATAGTGGTTATACCAATTGGGCAGGCCAGTCAGGATCTCCTTCCGCATGCGCTCCCGGAGCTTCGGGTCGCGCAGGCGCTCGAGCATCTTCTCCCGGCCGCCGTCGTGAGCCCACGGCGGGATGATCGCCGAGAGGTTGTTCTGCCCGGCCGTGTACGGGTACACGTTGGCCTGGATGTTATAGCCCTGGGCGCGGACCTTCTGGATCATGGCCACGACCTCATTCATCCTTCCCCAGAGCTTCTTGTGGGCGATCTTCAGGTGGATCACGTCCACTGGAATCTGCGCCCCCTTACCGACGTCGATCGCTTCCTGCACGGAGCGGAACACGCCCTCGCCCTCGTCGCGGATGTGACTGGAGTAGATGCCGCCATACTGCTTGGCGACCTTCGCCAGCTCGATCAGGTTCTGGGTGGTGGCGAGGCTGGAGGGCGGCATCAACAGCGAAGTGGAAAGGCCCATGGCCCCTTCCTGCATCGCCTGGGCGATCAGCTTCTTCATCTCTTCGAGCTCGCCCTCGGCGGCTGGGCTCTGGACCTCGCCCTTCACGTAGCTCCACACCTGCCCTTCGCCGACGTAGGAGGCGATGTTGGTCGCCATGTGCTGGCGCTCGAGGCGCGCGAAGTATCCGCCCAGGGTGGTCCAGTCGACAGCCACTCCTTCGGCGCGTCCGCCGCCCGCGCCCGGCCGCCGCGGTCCGGCCGATCCCCCCTCGCCGAGGATCATGGTGGTGACCCCCTGGCGGATCATGCTTTCCGCCTTGGGCTCCACCAGGATCGTGAAGTCGGAGTGGTTGTGCATGTCGATGAAGCCCGGCGCGACCGTGAGGCCGGGGACCTGGATTCGCCGGTGGGCTGGGGCCGTCGAGAGATCCCCGAGCTTGGCGATTTTGCCGCCCCGGATGCCGACATCGGTGTAGATCGCCGGGTGGCCGTCGCCGTCGAGCACCTGCCCGCCGGAGAGGATCAGGTCGTAGGGCACGTCGGGGCTCGGATAGGAGCAGGCGGAGCAGAGCAGGAGCACAACCGGAACGATTCGACGTGTCATGTTCATTTCCCCACCGCCCGGCAGCAGCAGAAATCGAACAGCAGTTGCCATTCGGCGTGCTGGATCTCGCGCAAGGTCTCTTCGCGCGCGGTGTTCGGGTGCTGGTAGACTTCCTCGCAGGCGTCGATAAATCGAAATGGATCCCAGACGGCGGCGTCGAGGAACTCCGGCGAGCTCCGTCCGGCGGCCTCGCGCAGCGCCGGAAAGATCTTATGCTGCTTGACCCGCCGGAACCAGTATCCGGCATTGGAAAAATCCGGCTCCTGGCGGTGCATGATCCCGTGCCAGTAGCTTCCCGTTGTGGTGGCGATTCCCTGGGCGATGGTGTGGGCCTCGTCCAGGCACCCGAGGAGCAGAAACAGCCCGGCGTGAGCGGCGGCGGCAAAGTCCCTGGCGGCCACCGGCTCCGGTGCGAACAAGGCCTCTGCCTCCACTCCCTGGAGCAGGCTCCGGCCTTTCTCCGAAACACACGGACCACCTATCAGCGGCATCCGTCGCTTATCACCACCCGCTAATGCTAAAATCTCCGCGATTGAGGAACTGTACACGGAAGTCGGAATTGTAGCGCAGTTTCGAAGGAGCCGCCTATGAAGCGCCGAACGTTTTTCCAGAGCGGTCTGATGTTGCCGGCAGTGGGGCTCAGCCCGGCCGCCGTCCAGCCGCCCTCCGACATTTACAAGAGGCTGGGTGTCCGCACCTTCATCAACGCCGTGGGCACGCTCACCACGCTGAGCGGCACCCTGGTGTCACCTGAGGTCCGCCAGGCCACGGACCAAGCCTCGCGCCACTTCGTCACCATTCATGAGCTCCAGGAAAAGGTCGGCAAGCGGCTGGCGGAGCTGACCGGCGCGGAGGCCGCCTTCGTCACTTGCGGCGCCTCAGCCGCCCTGTGCCTGGCCACCTGCGCCGTCACCGCCGGCAAGGACCCGGCCAAGATCGACCGCCTCCCCGACCTGACCGGGATGAAGAGCGAGATCATCATCCAGAAGGTGCACCGCAACTCGTACGACCACGCCTTCCGCATGGTGGGCGTCAAGCTGGTGGATGTGGAAACGGCCGCCGATGTTCGCCGGGCCATCAACCCAAAAACGGCGGCGCTGGCCATGGTGCTCAGCCATAACAGCCTGGGGCACAAGGTGGAGCTCGAGGAGATGATCTCTCTCGCGCACCAGGCGGGGCTCCCGCTGATCCTGGACGCGGCCGCCGAGGTGCCACCCGCCGAGAACCTGAGCAAGTTCGTGAAAATGGGCGCCGACCTGGTGGCCTTTAGCGGCGGCAAGAACCTGCGCGGGCCGCAGTGCAGCGGCCTGCTGCTGGGCCGCAAGGACCTGGTGGAGGCCGCCTACTTCAACAGCGCTCCCAATAACCGCTTCGCCCGCATCGCCAAAGTCGGCAAGGAAGAGATTGTGGGGCTGCTGGCGGCCGTGGAGCTCTACTTGAAAAAAGATCACACCGCCGAGCGCCGGGAGTGGTACGCTATGCTTAACCGCGTGACCGAACGGCTCAAAGGGGCGCCAACCGTGTTCACCGAGTTCATCACGAACGCCGACTACAGCCACTCCCCGCGCCTGTCGGTGCAGTGGGACGAGGCGAAGCTGGGCGTCACGCTCGACCAGATGGTGCGCCGGCTGCGCGAGGGCGAGCCATCGATCGAAGCCAGTGACATGACCAGATTCCGCCCGGCCTGGAAGGGCCTGGGCATTTTCCCTTATAACCTGCTACCCGGCGAGGAGATGATCATCGCCGACCGCATCAAACAAATTCTCACGGAGAAAGTATGAAAGCGATCACAGTCTGCTTGTTACTCGCGGCCGGGGCCCTGTGGGCCCAAACCCTCGACACCGGCATCCTGGTCTTCAGTCTGTTTTTTGACCGATGAAAGATCCTGCCTCGTCTGGCTTAGATGTCTGCGCTGCTAAAACGCGTACTTCAACGCCAACTGGATCTGCCGGTTGTCAATGGCTGTGCTGGTTAGCCTCCCGAATGTCCCCGTCCCGAACGAACTGCCCGGATTGGCGAATTGCGGCTTGTTGAACGCATTGAAGAACTCGGTGCGGAACGTCAGCTCATGATTCTCCCGGTAGGGCATCCGGAACGCCTTGGAGATCGACAGATCGAAGGTCGAAGTGCCCGGCCCGGTCAGCGGATTGCGCGGCGAGTTGCCGTATTCGAACACGCTGCGGGAAAACGCACCCGTGTTGAACCAGCGGGTCGGGCCGCGGTCGTCGATGCGCGCCTGCTGCCCCGGCACCAGGTTCGGCCTGGGCCACAGCGCATCCACGTTCTGGCTGTCGCCGCTCTGGGTTACATTGAACGGGCCTCCGCTCGACAGCGTGACCACGCCGCCGAACGACCAGCCATCCAGCAGGATCTTGGGCACTCCGGAGAGCCCCTTGGCCAACGGCAGCTCCCAGATGTATCCTGCCACCAGCCGGTGCCGGAAGTCGAAGATGCTATCAGCGCGCTCCGCCCGGCCCCGGTTCCGCGGATTCTGGCAGTTGCACCCGCCGCGATTGATGGTCTGCGCCGCATCGTCGATGAGGTGCGACCAGGTGTAGGCCGCCGTCAGGCTGAGCCCTTTCGAGAAGCGGTGCTCGTAGCGCGTCTGCATCGAGTGATAGATCGTGTTGGTATCCGCCACGATCATGCGGACTCGCGCGTAGCCCTGGTACGGACGCCGCGGTTGGATCGGCCCCTGCCCCGGCTCCGGCTGATTGAAGTTCTGCAGGCTGGTGTCCACGTGGACCCCGCGGCTGCCTACCCAGCCCACCTCGAGCACGTCGTTCGCGGTCAGCTCGCGCGACACCTGCAGGTTCCAATTCTGGACGTAGGCGTTGCGGCGCTTGCGGTCAAACGGCAGCGTTACCACGTTGAAGATCGGGTTGGTCGGGTACAGCTCGCGCGGGACCGGGTTCTGAATGGTGGCCACCGGATTGGTTGCCGTGTTGATCACGGTCAGGCTTCCCCCCGCCGGGGGGTTCAACTGGAGGATGTTGATGTTGTCAAACTGCGCCGACGTGTAAAAGATCCCGTAGCCACCGCGAATCACCGTCTTGTTGTGCAATCGGTATGCGAAGCCGAAGCGCGGGCTGAAGTACTTGTGCTCGTTGATCCACAGATCGGCCTGCTGGCCCGGCTCGGGGAACAGCACCGGCGACGGGCCCAGATCGAAGCGGAGCGTGCGGCTCACAGCGTTGATCTCGTGAGGCAGCCCGAACAGGTCGTAACGCAGGCCCAGGTTCAGAGTCAGGTTCGGCGTCGCCTTCCAGTCGTCCTGGAAGTAAAAGCCGTAGCGCCACTGCCGCACCTTGGAGATGGGCACGCCCTCCGGCGTCAGCGTGGTGCGGGGAAAGCCCAGAATAAACGCCGCCGCTGAATTGCCGCTGATGTCGCCGGTGAAGGTGATATTGGCGAACGGCCAGTTGTTGGTGGTAGCGTCGTCGAGGTGCCGCCGCACGTCGATCCCCATCTTCATCGCGTGGTTGTGGCGGATCCAACTGAAGTTATCCACGAACTGGTAGGTGCGGCTGTCGTCGAGGTTGGAGGAGGCCTGCCTGTCGCCCAGGCCCAGGTAGCCGTCGACATTGATCACCGGAAAACCCTGCTCGTCATTGCGCAGCGTCCGTCCGTCCGGTCCGCCGACCTTAAGGCCCTGCATTCCCAGCGACTCAATCCGGAAGTCGGAATTGGTGCGCGGGCTCAGCTTGGTAATATTGCCCCGGTGCCAGCCGAAGCGGGCTTCGTTGAGCAGCGACGGACTGAACGTGTGGACGTGCTGCCCCGCCAGGCTCTGATTGGGGAATGTTCCGTTGTAGCGGAAATTCGGGTTCAGCTCGGTATTGGGAAAGTCGCGCCGAGAATAGAGGTAGTGGAAGAACACCTGGTCCTTGTCGCTGAAGCGGTGGTCGATCCGGGTCAGGCCCTGGTCGATTTTCAGGTCGTCCCGCCGGACGCCGTTGTAGTTGACGGTCCCGGCCGTGTTGGGGAGCGGCATGAAGTTTAGCAGACCCTGTGAAACCGCACTCAGGCGGCTGGCGGGAATGATGTTGCCCGGAAACGGCGCCCCGCCGAACGGGTCGGTCACCGGGGTTGAGAAAGCTGAAAAATCGCCGCGTCGCATGGCCGGCGTGAAGACGATGTCGGACCCGGCGGTCTCCTTGATGGCCCGCATGCCCTCGTAACCCGCCATGAAGAAGGTCCGGTCTTTTATGATCGGGCCCGAGACCACGGCCCCGAACTGATTCCGGCGCAGGATGTCCTTTGGCAGCGGCTGCGGGCGGAAGTACCCCCGCGCGTCCAGATCGTTGTTGCGCAGAAACTCGAAGAAGCTCCCGTGCAGGCGGTTCGACCCGCTGCGGAGCTGCAGGTTGATGTTGACCCCGGCGTTTCCGCCGTATTCAGCAGTGTAGTTTCCGCTCTGCACCTTGAACTCCTGCAGGGCGTCGATCGACGGGTAGAAGTTCACGAAATTGGCGCGGTTGTTGACCATCGTGATTCCGTCGATATTGACCTGCATCCAGATGTCGCGCGCCCCGTTGGCGATCACGCGCGAGCGCTCGCCGTTGGACTCCTCGACCACGCGCACCCCGGGGGTAAGCGCCGCCAGTTGGGTAAAGTTGCGCCCGTTAAGCGGCAGGTTGACGATCCGCTCGCTCCCCACCACCTCGCCGAGGGTCGCGTTCTCGGTCGCGAGCAGGGGAGACGCCGCCACCACCTCCACCGTCTCCACCACGTTTCCGACCTGCAACGCGAAGTCGATACGGGCCTGCTGGTTGATCTGGATCACGATGCCGGTGCGGCGCTCGGATTTAAATCCCTGCGCCTTCACCTCGACTGTGTACTCCCCCGGCACCAGGTAGCGGACGTCATACTTGCCGTCATCGCCCGTGGTCACGCTGCGCGAAAAACCGGTGGCCGGCTGCGCGATGGTCACCGTCGCCCCGGACACAACCGCGCCGCTCGGGTCCGCCACCGTCCCCAAAATGCCTGTATCCACCGTCTGAGCCGCCAGCAAAACCGCCCACGCCAGACCCATCCAAATAGCGCGCTTCATAAGTCCTCCCTCCAGATTCTTGCTGCCTTTCTGCCTTGGTGGTTCAAACTCTCCCAGTCAGAATGTGCTTGACCCGGTCGGCGATGATTAACCCGGTGGCGGTAGGGATGTCAATTGCTTAGCACCCCCCGCACTGATCCGTACCAGCGCTCCTTAGCGCATACGGCTCTTGTCTAAGGCCCGGATTTCCATTTTGCCTTCCCGGCTACCAGCCAGTATACTCCCAATCGCCTCCGTTGGGGCCGCTCTTTCATCCGTTCCCTTCCGAGCGACTCCGGTGGCCCACGAAGGGGCCAGCCCTGCCTCTTCGGGGTACGGGAAAAAATCTATGCGCGCCGCGACTACCCCAATTTCGAACTGAACCCCAATTTCTTTTACAACGCCACCTTCCCCAACACCAGCTTCGCCGCCCAGCACGTGCACACGTTCAATCCCGGCGGGCCGGCGCGACGCGGCGGGGTGGTTCAATACGGCGGCGTTTGATCGCAGCAACTTAGCGTATGGAAATTCCCCTCGAAATCCCCTGGTCGGGCCTGGCATCAAGACGTTCGATCTCTCCGCGTCGAAAGCTTTCAAGATGCCGTTCCGCGAAAACCATGAGCTGACGTTCCGCGCTGAGTTCTTCAACGCGTTTAACACGCCGCAACTCAGCAACCCCGGAAGCAGCCTCGGCACCGGAACCTTCGGTCGCGTAACCAGCACGTTCATCGACCAGCGGCAGATACAAATGGCGCTGAAGTACTCGTTCTGATGCCGTGGGGGTGGGCAGGCCCACCCCACAGGAAGGCTGAGGCTACTCTCCCGCCGCCGCTTCCTTTGCGGAGGTGCGGCCGGGGACCAGGAGATATCCGACTACGCTCTTCTTCCCTACGTGTGTGACAAGAACAAGAAGTAGGTCAGACCGGAGGCTTACTCCACGCGGACCTTCTCCACTCGCACGCGGGCGATGCGATGTCCCTCCATCGCGAGGACGATAAAGCGTCGTCCCTCGTGCTCCACCTGCTCGCCCCCCTGGGGGATCGCTCCCAGCCTCTCCAGCAGGAAGCCGGCCAGCGTCTCGAACCCGGCGCCGTAAGGCAGCGAGACGCCGTGCAGGTTTTCGAGGTCCCGCACATTAGTGATACCATCCAGCTCGATGGGCGCGTTGGCTGAGGCCACCCTGGCCGGCTCCGGCAGGTCATGCTCATCGCGGATCTCGCCGACAATCTGCTCCAGCGCGTCCTCCACGGTCACCAATCCGGTGATGGTGCCGAACTCGTCCACCACCATGGCCATGTGATAGCGCTGCTGCTGGAACTCGGCCAGCAACTGGTGCAGCGGCTTGGTCTCGGGCACTATTTTGTG
>JACQDI010000699.1 GCA_016201195.1 Acidobacteriota bacterium
CTCCGACGAGTTCAAGCTGCGGCCCATCATCTACGGAGGCGCCGAGGCGTGGCGCGTAGCCGGCGTATTGAAGGCCCGCAACGTCCCGGTGCTGGTGGACCTGAACCTGGAGCCGCCTTCGACCGGAGGCTTCTTCAGCGGGTCGCGGCGGGGCGCCGAGGAGCCGCCCAACAGCCCGCGGCGGTTTGCCGCCGAGTCGAACCCGGCGCAGCTCGAGAAGCTGGGCGTGCGGTTTGCGTTTGCGTCGGCTGGCATGGAGCGCCCGGAGCTGATCCCGGCGCAATTGCGGACGGCAATGCTGCGCGGGCTGAGCAAGGCGGCGGCGCTACGCGCCTTGACTCTCGCTCCCGCAGAGATTCTCGGCGCCGGGGGCCAGCTCGGATCAATCGAGCCGGGCAAGATCGCAAATCTCAGCCTGTTTGATGGCGATGCTTTCGAAGAGAGGACGCGGCTCAAAGCGGCAGTGATCGACGGGCGGTTTTACTTTCCTTCTGTCACGCCCCAGGCCGGCGCGACGGGAAGAAACTTCGCCGGCGGCGGACGCCCCCCGCAAGCACGCACCCCCGCTGCCGTTCCGGCGCCTGAGCGCAAGCCGCCGGGGCCCGAGCCACCCTCGAAGGACGTGGTCATTTACAACGCCACCATCCTGACCGTCACCAACGGGACCATCGAGAACGGCTCGATCTGGATCCAGGACGGCAAGATCAAGCAGGTGGGCAAGAGTGTGCCTTCTCCCGAGGGCGCGCGGCGTATCGACGGCTCCGGGCGCTACATCATGCCCGGCATCATTGATTCACACTCCCATTCGGCCGTGAGCGGCGGCGTCAACGAGGGCGCGCCGGCCATCTCCCCCCAGGTGCGGATCACCGACGTGCTCGACCCGGAAGACATCGACCTCTACCGCGCGCTCGCCGGCGGCGTGACTACCCTGAACATCCTGCACGGCAGCGCCAACGCCATCGGCGGCCAGAACGCAGTGATCAAAATCAAGTGGACCCGGCCGGTCGAAGAGATGATCTTTCCAGGTGCGCCGCCGGGTATGAAGATGGCGCTCGGTGAAAACCCCAAACGCAGCAACTTCAGCACTCCCGGTGGCACGCCACGGTTTCCGGCAACGCGCATGGGCGTGGAGAACGTGATCCGGGAAAGCTTCACCCACGCCCGCGAGTACGCCAAGGCCTGGGACGACTACCGGGCCCGCGCCGCGCGCGGCGAGAAAGCGCTTCCGCCGGAGCGCAACCTCGCCTTGGACACGCTGGCCGACGTGCTCGCCGGCAAAATCCTGGTCCACGCCCACTGCTACCGCGCTGACGAGATCTCCATGCTACTGGATATTGCTGATGAGTTCGGCTTCAAGATCCGCTCGCTCCAGCACGTGCTCGAGGGCTACAAGGTGGCCGACAAGATCCGCAAACACGGCGCGGGGGCCTCGACGTTCGCCGACAGTTGGGGCTACAAGATGGAGGCCTACGACGGCACCGCCTACAACGCCGCGCTGCTGGCGAAAGCGGGCGTGCGCACGGCGGTGAATTCCGACAGCGACGAGCGGGTCCGGCGACTCTACCAGGAAGCGGCCAAGACCATGAAATATGGCGGGCTGACCGAGACCCAGGCCCTCCGCATGATCACCCTGGACCCGGCGTGGATGCTGGGCATCGACAACCGCGTCGGGTCGATTGAGCCAGGCAAGGACGCGGACCTGGCGATTTTCAACGGTCACCCGTTCAGCCCGTACGCGCGCGTCGAGATGACGCTGATTAACGGCCAGGTGTTTTTCAACCGCCAGCGCGACGTGGACACGCGGGTGCCCTGGAAAGAGGAGTTCGAGCCGGAACGGCCGCCGGCGCGCCCGACCGACGGTGAGGAGGTGCGTCCATGAACCGCATGCTGCTGGCACTGGTTTTTTCGGCAACCCTCGCCGCTCAAACGCACGCCATCACTAACGCGCGGATCGTGCCCGTCACCGCCCCGGTGATCGAGCATGGCAACGTCATCATTCGCGACGGCAAAATCGCGGCAGTGGGCTCGAAGGTCGCGGTCCCGGTGGGCGCCAACAAGATCGACGCCACCGGGCTTTCGGTTTATCCCGGCTGGGTTGACGCTTACACGTCGGTCGGCCTTTCCGAGATCCCCTCGGTGCGCGGCTCGGTCGACACCGCCGAGCTGGGGCCGTTCAATCCGCAGGCTATGGCCTGGATCGCCGTGAACCCGCATAGCGAGATGGTGCGCACGGCGCGGGTCAACGGCATCACCACGGCGCTGGTCGCGCCCTCGGGCGGCATCATCTCCGGCATCGCTTCGGCGGTCAACCTGTTCGGAAACTATCCCAACGAAATGACCTTGCTGCCGAATGTGGGCGTGATCATCAACATCCCCAGCATCCATCGCCGCGCGCGTCGCGGCTTCAGCGAGGGAGTCGCGATCACGCCCGAAGCCCAAAGCGCCCGCGTGGCCGAGGAGACGGCCAAGCTCAAGAATTACCTGCGGGAGGCCAAAGCCTATGCCGAGATGAAGGCTCGCCTGGGAAACAACCGCCATGCGAATGACGACGTCGCGCTCGACGCTATGGTCCCGGTGATGCGCGGCGAGCGGCTGGCCATCTTTCCCGCCGACCACTTCCGCGACATCCGCGCAGCGATCGAGCTGGCCGCCGAGTTCGGGCTGAAGCCGGTCATCGCCGGCGGCGCCGACGCCTGGAAGGTCGCCGACCTGCTCAAGCAGAAAAACGTCCCCGTGCTCTACACCGAGGTGTTGAGCCTTCCGCGCACGCCGGAAGATCCCTACGACGCCCCGTTCGCTACCCCGGGGGCGCTGCGGAAGGCGGGCGTGAAATTCGCCATCGCCAGCGGCTCCTCGGAGGATGTGCGCAATCTCCCTTACCGCGCCGCAGTGGCCGCCGCCTACGGCCTAGAGCAGAACGACGCGCTCAAGGCCATCACCCTCTGGCCGGCCGAGCTGCTGGGCATCGCCGACCGCGTCGGCTCCGTCGAGACCGGCAAGCTCGCCAACCTGCTCGTCTCCAAAGGCGACCCGCTCGACGTGCGCGCCGAGATCAAGTACGTGTTCGTGGAAGGAAAGCTGGTTCCGCTGGAGTCGCGGAATACGGAGTTGTACCAGAAGTTCATCAGATAAAGAAAGCCACAGAGGCACAGAGGACACAGAGAATTTGTTTTGCTCTATGCTCTCTGCGTCTCTGTGGCTTTCGTGCTAGAATTTCCCCGTGACGCCCAGCGTGACGAAGCAGGCGTACTCGCGCGATGACGTCCGGCGGATCTTGAACCTCACCGCAGCCCGCTTGCGCTCCTGGGAGCGCATCGGGCTCGTCGAACCCCGCCAGGAATTCAGTTTCGCTGACCTCATTGCCCTGAAGACCCTGCAAAAGCTCCGCGAGAACCGCATTCCTCCCGACCGCATCCGGCGCGCCTTGAGCTCGCTCTCCAAGAAGCTGGCCGGGGTCCAACGCCCCCTGCACGAGCTCAAGATCATTTCGGATGGAAAAAAGATCGAGGTGGACCTCGGCGACGGCAAGATGGAGGCCCTCACCGGCCAGTTGCTCTTTGATTTCGAGACCAGCACCCTGCACACGGTCACCGAGTTGAAGCAGCGCGAAAAGCAGAGCCGGGAGGTCCAAGAGCGCGAGTCAGAGCATTGGTTCCAGACCGGCCTGCAACTGGAGGAGTCCGGCGCCCCGCCCCAGGAGGCCTTGCACGCCTACCAGCGCTCGCTCGAACTCAACCCCAACGCCGCCGGCGCGTGCGTCAACATGGGAACCATCTATTACCAGGCCCAGAACCTGGCCGAGGCCGAGCGCTGCTACCGCCGTTCGCTCGAAATCGATCCCGACTACCCGCTGGCTCACTTCAACC
>JACQDI010000700.1 GCA_016201195.1 Acidobacteriota bacterium
CAGCGGCCGTTCCGTGAAGAGGTGGCCGTCCGGCTGGTGGACGCCATCCTCCACCAAGCGCCTATACCACCTCGCACGGTGAACGCGCGCATCTCGCCGGAATTGGAACGAATCATCCTGAAGTGCCTGGAGAAGGATCCCGAGAACCGCTACCAGTCGGCCAAGGAACTGGGCGTGGACGTGCGGCGGTTGGGCATGCCCGCGACTGCCACAACCATCCCAAGTCGGCCACCACGAGCTCGGCGATGGTCCCTGGCGGTCCTCGGCGCTTTAGCCGCGCTCTTGGCCTTGCTCGCCGGGTTGAACCTGGGTGAGTTCCGGGACGCCGTCTGGTCCCGGGTCTCAGGCCGGGCGAAGCCGGCCCGCATTGAATCCCTGGCGGTTCTGCCGCTGGAGAATCTCGCCCGGGACCCCAGCCAGGACTACTTCGCCGACGGAATGACTGAGGCATTGATCGCTGATTTGGCGAGAATCAGCGCGCTGCGGGTCATTTCGCGGACCTCGGTGATGCAGTACCGGGGGACCAAGAAACCGCTCCCCCAGATTGCCAGGGAACTGAGGGTGGACGCGGTCATCGAAGGGTCGGTGCTGCGGGAAGGCGACCAGGTGCGAATCACCGTGCAGTTGATCCACGGCCCTACGGATAGGCATCTATGGGCTAACAACTACCAGCGAGAGCTGCGCGGCATTCTGACATTGCAGAGCGAGGTGGCGCGGGCGATTGCGGACGAGATCCGGGTGAAGCTGACACCCCAGGAGCAGGCGCGCCTGGCCAGCGCCCGTCCGGTGAATCCGAAGCATATGAGTCATATCTAAGGGGCCGCAACGACCTGGATCGCAGATCAGCGGAAGCGGCAAAACGAGCGCTCCGGAACTTCGAGCGCGCCCTCAGCATAGACCCCACCCACGCGCCTACTTACGCGGCGATCGCCGACGCCTACATGGTCCTGGGAACAGGCTTCATTGCCGCACAACCGGCTACCGAGGCCAGGCCCAAGGGGAAAGTGGCGGCAATGAAGGCCCTGGAAATCGATCCCGACTTGGCGGAAGCCCATGCCGCGCTCGGGGCCGCGCAACTTTGTTACGACTGGGACTGGGCCGCTACGGAGAGGGAACTTCGACGATCCATCGAGCTCAACCCGAGAATTCCGCCGCCCCACCAATGGTACGCCCTCCTGTATCTGGTTACGGGGCGGTTCCAGGATGCCCTGGCCGCAGCCAGGCGGGCGCACGAATTTGATCCCCTCGCAGCCTACCCGCCCTATCTGATCGGGCGCGTTCTCTACTATGCGCGGCAGTATGACCAGGCGAAAGCAGAGCTTCGCAAGGTCCTGGATCTGGACCCGAACTTTGCCCTGGCGCACTACTTTCTAGGCCGGTCGTTGATAGCGCAGTCGAGACGAGAAGAGGCGGTTGCGGAACTGCGCACTGCCGCGAACCTTTCAGGACGCAGCCCGGTGATGCTGGCGGCGCTGGCACACGGGTATGCCGTTTCCGGCCAGGGAGCCGAGGCCAGTAAGCTGCTTGGGGAGTTGAACGAGCTATCGAAGCAACGCTACGTCCCCTCTTACAACATCGCCGAAGTTTACGCCGGCCTGGGCCAAAAGGATCGCGCGTTTGAATGGCTCGGGAAGGCAGTGGCTGAGCGCACCGACTTATTGATCTGGCTGAAAGTGGATCCGGCGTGGGATGGCCTGCGCCCCGACCCCCGGTTCCAGGACCTGCTTCGCCGCATCGGTATTCCCCTTTAAGGCCTGTCGCCCATTCGTACGGCGCCCGCTACGGGATCCCCGAAATCCACGTCAATACCTCAACTTCAACCCGATTTGAACCTGCCTCGGCAGATTGCTGTTCGAGGTGACGATGCCGAAACTGGAGGAGCCCAGTGTTGTTCCAGGGTTGCCCCAGTTAGGATGATTGGTGGCGTTGAACAGCTCGGCGCGCAATTGCAGGCTCTTGCTCTCGGTCAACTGGAACTGCTTTGCGAAGGACAGATCGAGGTTGCGGCTTCCGGGGCCGATGAGGATATTTCTGCCGGAGTTGCCCAATTGGTAGAGCGGGGGCCTCACGAAAACATCGGTGTTGAAGTAACGGGTGCGCGTGCGCTGGCCGCGAGGGAGTGTCGGCTCGGCGAGGCGGTATGGAACCTGCGTAAAGCCTCCGCCGGTGTTCAGGTTGTCGCCGAGGGTAGTGACGGTGACCGGGTTTCCTGTCTCGAAAAACAGGAAATTGCTCAACTGCCAGCCGCCCAGGAACGTGTCCACCATCCGGGTCACGTTCGACCCGAACACGCGTCCGCGTCCGTAGGGAATCTCCCAGACCCCCGCCAGGAAGAAACGGTGCGCCCGGTGGAAGTTCGAGAGCCCTTTATCGTTTACAGTGTTGTAAGGGTTCAGGGTGGAGCCTCCCAGCCCGCCGTTATCGATCGTTCTCGCCCAGGTATAGCCCGTGGTGAAGTTGACTCCCTTCGAGAGGCGCTGCTGTGCTGACAGTTCCATGCCGTGATACGTCACGAAACCCTCTGACTTAGACAGCCGAATGGAACTCAAGTTGGGAAATGGCCGGCGGGACTGCACATCCCCGGGTCCGGGCTGAGGCACATTCGGGGACCGGAATTCGTCCAACCCCGTGGACTTCGTGCCCACGTACCCGGCCTTGACCACCATCCTCTCCGTCAGGGAGCGCTCCAGATGGAAGTTCCACTGCTGCACATATCCATCCTTCGCATTGACGTCAATGGCGTTCACGGCCGGCCTGCTGCCCGGGGCGACGAAGTTGACCACCGGCGTCAGGTCGTCAATCGGATACGTGGCGGCGTCTTGCTGCCGAACACCCAGCACCACGTCGCCGGTCCGAATGAACGGGGGGTTAATCGACATGCCGATCGCATCCTGCGCGGAGTACCGACGGTAGAAGATGCCATAGGCGCCCCGCGCCACCCACTTCGGGGAAACCTGGTACGCAAATCCGAAGCGAGGCGCGAAGTTGTTGTTGTCGTTATTGACCAGGGCGCGGCTCAGTCCCTCGGGACGCTTCTGCGCCACCGGGCTGGTGGTGGCCTGCGGGGTGATGATCACGGCGGTATTCGGACCCGTTTGATAGAAATTCGAGATCGTGTCCCGGTTGGCGGCCATACGCCCCATCCATTCATAGCGGAGGCCAAGATTCAACGTCAGTTTCCGCGTGATCTTCCAGTCATCCTGGATCCACGGCATGACGTGGCTGTTTCGGAAGTTTGGATCGAAGATGTCGATGCTGGCGAGAATCTCCCGCGGCAATCCCATCAGAGCATCGGCCAGCGCGAAGCCCCGCGAGTTTAGCCCGGCGGTCCACTGCCCGTTGAAAATGTGGTTCCCGGCGGGGCGAATCGCCTCCGGGAAAGTATCGCGGTAACGATTGCCCGTGAACCCAACCCTCATCGTGTGATTGCTTTTGACGATCAGCAAGCTGTTGTGAATCTGAAAGAGCTCGCTTTTCCAGGCGCGCGGACCGGAGACGCCCTGGCCCAGCGTCTTCCCGCTGGGGTTGCCCATGGTGTCGAAGTCCTGCACGGCGAAATAAGGCGCGTGATAGCACGACGGCTGATTGCAGGCGCCTTTGAGACCCAACTCGGCGGCGACGTTCCGCTTGTAAGCGCTCTCGGTCGTCTCCCGCTCGTAGAACCGGGAATACCCGGCCCGAAAATCGTTGATGATCCTGGGGCTGAAGGTATGGGACCAGTTCGCCATGGGTTGCTGCCCGCGCATGTCCTGGTGATAGCTGAACGCCGGCCATACCGGCGGCCCGAGCGTGCCGATATCGGAGATGATGTACCGGCCGTAAACCCGGTCCTTGCTGCCAAACGTGTGATCGATGCGGCCGACAAACTGATCGTTTCCCGTGCGTTGCGGCTCGAGCGATTGATAGTTGTCCAGAGGCAGGAGTGTCCCGCGCCCCACACGGTTGGGCAGAGGCACGAACTCGTTGATGAACTTCACCGGCAACGATTGCTGCCGGGTCTTGGGGATGATATTGTTCGCGAACGGCAAGCCGGTGGTCCAGTCATAGAGCACAATCGGCGTTCTCAGCGAAGAATCGGTGCCCAGCAAGGCCGAAAAGTCCCCCGATCTCATATTGGCGTCGGGCACAGTTGTGTTCTGGGTGAAACCTTGCCGCAGCCGCATCGATTCCCAGGAAAAGAAATAGAAGGTCTTGTCTTTGAAAACGGGGCCGCCGACAGTGCCGCCAAACGTGTTGCGCCGCAGTTTCGATTTGCGGTCGGCAAAGCTGTCGCGGGCGTCCATCTTGTCATTTCGAAGGAATTCGTAAAGCGCTCCGTGGATGCGGTTAGTGCCCGAGCGGGTCACGACATTGATGTGGCCGCCGGCCTCGCTGCCGAATTCCGCGCTATAGTTTGACGTTTCGATCTTGATCTCCTGAATCGCGTCGACCGACGGCGCGAAGATGTTGGTCTGGTGCGAGGCCTCCTTGCCCGCCACGCCGTCAAAGAGGTACTGGTTATATGTTGGGTCGTGGCCGTGAACCGAAAACGAGCCGACCCAGGAAGCCCGCTCGGTTTGATGCCTCTGGTTCCCCGTACTGTCGGAGACGCCCGGCGAGATCAGGCTGAGCTGCATGAAGTCCCGGGCGGCCAGCGGCAAATCGACGACGTTGCGGGTTTCGATCAGATTCCCCACCTGCGAGTCGCTGGTCTGAAGCATGGCTGCCAGAGCGGAAACCTCGATCGATTCCGCCACTTGACCGACTTCCATGCGAAAATCCATCTCCACGGTCTGGTTCACATTCACCTGGAAGGTTTCAGTGGTCGCCTTCTTGAAACCCTTGGCTTCCGCGAGCAGACGATAACTGCCGACTTTCACCGTTGGAAACGAATACCGGCCGGCTTCATTGCTGATCGTTGTCTCCGCCGTGCCCTTGTTGATCTCCTCCAGGGTAACGGCCGCCCCCTGCATCACGGCGTCCGTAGTATCTCGGATCGTCCCGGAGACGCGCGATGCAACTTGGCCATAGGCGAGCGAAGCCGCGAGGGCCGGCGCCAATCCCAAAGCGAGTGACCTGCGTGTTGTCATAGTCCCCCCTCCCCTGCGCTTTATGGCACAGCCATTCGCAATTGTCAACTGAGTTACGTTTCCGCCGGCGCTGTATTTCCCCAGCACGAGCATCACCCGGGTTCCGAGGGACCGGCAGCCTCTCATGAGGCGTCCGGGACCAGCGCCAATCCGTCCTCGTCGCCCGGGGGAAATGACCCATCTGCGGGCGGGATCCTGCCTGGAATCGAGACGGCGACCAAATGACGCGGCGCCGTCACCATCTCGACGGGCGCTACCGCGGCATGGAGAACGCCCCGACGCTGTTACGAGGAAAATTGATTTCCCCCACTGTGACTTTTCTCACCGACTGGTAGCTGAATTCTCACAGACTGGTAACCGAGCGCTGTAAGGAAACACCTAAGAAAAATTACAAAACAAAACCAATTTCCCCGGTCCTGCGGGCGGGATACACTGACGTGATGCCAGGATATCCGGGAAGCGAAAAGGAGCGGCGGGTCCCGCGGGAGGCGCTTCAGGCCCTGGTGGCCGCCGTATTCGAGCGATGCCGCATGTCCCCCTCGGACGCGACGCTGCTCGCGGAAACGCTGGTCGCGGCCGACCTGCGCGGCGTCCACTCCCACGGCGTGCTGCGCGTACCGGAGTACGTCGCCAAACTCCTCGACAAGCGCGTGGATCCGGCGGGCCGGCCCCGCGTGGTCCAGGACTCGGGGGCCGCGCTGGTCATCGACGGCGGCAACAGCATGGGGCAGATCGCGGCGGCGTTCGCCATGCGCCGGGCCATCGAGCGCGCCCGCGCCACCCATGTTGCAGTAGCGGCCGTTCGGGGCAGCAACCACTGCGGCGCTATGGCGTATTACGCCATGCTGGCGCTCGCCGAAAACATGATCGGCCTCGCCACCACCAACGCGCTCCCCACGATGGCCCCGTGGGGCGGCATCGACAAGATCGTGGGCATCAATCCCCTGGCGGTGGCCATCCCCGCGGCCGAGGAGCATCCCCTGGTGTTCGACGCCGCCTTCAGCTACTCCTCGCACGGCAAGATCCGGGTCTACCACCAGAAAGGACTTGCGATTCCTCCCACGTGGGCCTTCGACGCAGACGGAAAACCTACTACGGATACTGAAAAGGCCCTCGCCGGGCTGTTGCAGCCCATCGGGGAGTACAAGGGCATCGGGCTGGCCGTTATCATGGGTGTCCTGTCGTCGCTGTTGTCGGGCGCCGGCTACGGCCTGGAATCGGGCAACATGGCCGACGGCGCCACGCCCGGCCGCGACGGGCACTTCTTCCTGGCCCTGAACATCGCCGCCTTCGAGCACCCGGCCCGCTTCCAGCAGCGCGTGGACGGCGTGATCCGGCAGATCGAAAACAGCCGCCGCGCCGCGGGCGTCGAGCAACTCTACGCCCCCGGCGGCCTCGAGGCCGAGACCGAAGCCCGCTACCGCCGCGAAGGAATCCCCCTCAACGACGCCACCCTGTCGGCGTTGGCTCATACGGCCGGCCGCCTGGGCGTCGACGCCTCGCACATTTAGGTGTTCTTGGCGTTCTTTGCCTCCTTTGCGTCTTTGCGTGAAACGGCGGGGCCCAGTGAGATACCAGTGAGATAATGGACTCTTGGAGGAAACCCCATGAACACGCGACGTCAATTTGTGCAGTCAGCTTCGGCAGCAGCCGGCTGGATGATCGTGAAGCCTCAATCGGTGCGCGGATCGCAGGCCAACTCGGCCGTGACCGTGGGCCTGATCGGCGTGGGCGGGCGCGGCACCTACGATGCGGGCATCTTCGTCAAGGACAGCCGCTCGCGCGTCACCGCGCTGTGCGACCTGTTCGACGACCGGCTGGACGCCGGCGCCACGCGACTCAAGCTGGAGAAGCCGGCGCTCTACAAGGACTACCAGAAGCTGCTCGCCTCCGACATCGACGCCGTGCTCATCGCCACGCCGCCATTCCTGCACCCGCCGATGTTCGAGGCGTCAGTCGACGCGCGCAAGCACATTTACTGCGAGAAGCCCATGGGCGTGGACGCCGCCGGTTGCCGCCGCGTGATCGCCGCCGCCAAACGCGCCGACGCCACCAAGAACATCGCCGTCGGCTTCCAGCAGCGCTACGGCCCGGTGTACCTCGAGGCCTACAAGCGCGTCCAGGAAGGCCAGATCGGCGAGCTGGCCACGGCCCGCGCCGCCTGGATCTCAAGTGACCCCTTCCAACGCCGGCCTTACGACGACCCCAAGATCGAGAAGCTGCGGAACTGGTTCTGCTACCGCGAATATTCGGGAGACTTCATCGTCGAGCAGGACTGCCACAACTTCGACGTGCTGCACTGGTTCCTCGGCTTGCCCACCCGCGCGGTCGGCTGGGGCGGGCGCAAAGTGCGCACCTCCATGGAGATCCTCGACCACCTGAGCCTCACCTTCGAGTTTCCCAACGGCATCCTGGCGAACTTCGAGGCCAACCAGCTCACCCCGCGCGGCTTCTCGAACGTCGGCGAGCAGTTCACCGGCACCAAG
>JACQDI010000674.1 GCA_016201195.1 Acidobacteriota bacterium
CTGGGTGGGGGGAGGCGTACTGGTGTTCACCGCCCTGCTCTATGCCCCGTTCATGAACCAGGTGCGGCCCGCCGTGGCGGAGATCTTCAAGACCTCCGTGCCCTTCCTCGACAATCTTCGGAGCGCCCAGCCGATAGACCCAGCCAAGGGCCTGCAGGACTTTTCCTTGCGGCTCGAAGGATTCGATTGGCTGGTGGGCCTGATGACCGTGGGAAGAGAGGCGTTTCCGCCGTGGATCAGTCTTCGCGGCGAGATGGTAGTGCTGCTGAACAGCCTGGTGCCGGGAGATATCATTGACGCCTCCGAGTGGGTCCCGCTGGGGGCTCTCATGCCGGTCCTGCTCAAGGGATATGCCCTGAAGAGCCTGGAAGCGCATCGGGTGGTTGCGGGAATTGCCGGTATTGCGTATCTCTACTCCGGTTACATCCTCGGACCTCTGTTCTTTTTTGTGTGGTCCTTCCTGTCCGTGCGGGTCCTGGCTTCCCGGCTGACTGTCTTTGTCAAGATGCTCTACTTCCGCTTGTTCGTCGTGGACATGGTGACCGGAGGGCATCTGAGCAATACGGTCATGCGGTTCTACGAGGGGATGCTTTGTCTGGTGGCGGCTTATTTTGTGCACCGCTGGCTTCATCGGGTGTCTCCCCGGTGCCGGATCGCCGCGCCGCAATGGCCGCCGGGCCGGCGCGAGGGTCGCGAGCCGGGCTTGGGCATGACGTGACGGCTGTGTGGGTCCGGGTTTCTCCAGAGCCTGTATGCCGATCAAGGTCGCAAACATTACGGTGGATGGCAGGTTCGGCGGTCCGCAGCACCGCATTCTGCAGACCGCTGACGCGCTCCGCCCGCACGGAATCCAGACATTGGTGATTCTTCCGGCCAAAGAGTCGGAGGTGTTCTATTCGAAGCTGGTCGCGAGAGGCCTTCCCGCCATGCGACTCCGGCTGCACGGGCCGTCGAGACGCGTCTGGCGGCTCCTCGGCCATATCGCGAGCCTGGCGCCGGAGATCCTGGCCCTGCGCCGGGTCCTCCGGCAGGAACAGGTCGACGTGGTCCACTGCAACGGCGTATGGCAACTGCATGGCGTGGTGGCCGGAAGGCTGGCCGGGGCGCGGGTCGTGCTGCATCTCAACGATACCTGGACCTATGCCTGGACCAAGCTGCTGTTTTTCCTGGTCCGCCCGCTGTGCGACGCCTTCATCGTCACTGGCAGGCGGGTCCGGGCCTCCTATTTTGCGAAACTGCCGCAAACGCCGGAGGGGAAGACTATCGTCGAAATACAGGCGCCGGTGGACACCTCCCGTTTCGATCCCGACCGGGTGACTGCCGACCCGAAACTGGCGAAAGCCACCGGGATCACCATCAGCACGGTCGGAACGATCAATCCCGAGAAGGGTCTGGAGTATTTCCTGGCCATGGTGGGGATTCTGACGAAGCGCTACGGCGACCTGGCTTTCTACATCGTGGGCTCGCCACTCGAGACGCAGAGGGCCTATTTCCGCCGGTTACTGGATCTGGCAAACCGGCTCGGCCTGCGCAACGTGGAGTTCTACGGAAGCGCTCCGGACGTGGCGCCGATCCTAAAGGCGACCGACATTTTCGTGTGCAGCTCGGTCAGCGAATCCGGGCCGATGTCCGTGTGGGAGGCGATGGCCATGCGCAAGGCCGTAGTCTCCACCGACGTAGGGGACGTCGCGGTCTACATTCGCAACGGCGAGAACGGCTTCGTGGTGCGGCGCAAAGATCCGGAGGCGCTTGCCGAAAAGGTCGGAGCCCTGATTGACGATCGCGACTTAAGGGCTGCCTTCGGCCGGCGCGCCCGCGAAACAGCCGTCCGGGAGCTCGATCTCGGCGTCTGCGTCGAGAAGTACCGCCAGTTTTACGAGGCCGTAGCGCGGCCCCGCGGGGCCTCGTCCGGCATAGCAGCGAGGGTTGACAGGAGGACAGTATGAACATTCTGGTCACCGGCGGTTTGGGGACGGTGGGCTCGGGGCTGATCCGGGAACTGCGCGCTCGGGAGCACCATGTGGTTTCGTGCGATCTGTTCCACCAGCACGACGAGATCGGCTTCAGCCTGCCCGCCGGCCCCGAGGAACCGTCTTATGCGCGGTGCGACATCGGGGAGTTCCGGCAGATCGAGCGGGTCATCGAGCGGATGGGCCCCTTCGACTGCGTTTATAACTGTGCCGCCGAATTCGGGCGCTGGAACGGCGAAGACTTCTACGAGATCCTCTGGCGGTCGAACGTGGTCGGCCTCAAAAATATTCTCCGATTGCAAGAGCGGCTGGGATTCCGGCTGATCCATTTTTCGTCTTCGGAAGTGTATGGCGACTGGCCGGACCTGATGGTGGAGACGGTCACCGACGAGTATGAAATCAAGCAGTTGAACGACTATGCCATGACCAAGTGGGTGAACGAGATGCAGATCCGCAACGCGGTCTCGCAGCACGGCACCGAGACGGTCGTGGTCCGCCTCTTTAATACCTATGGGCCGGGCGAATACTACAGCCCCTACCGTTCGGTGAATTGCCGATTTCTCTACTGCGCCCTCCAGGGCCTTCCCTGGACGGTGTATCGCGGTCACTGCCGGACCTCGACCTATCTGCTGGATACGGTGCACACCCTGGCGAATATCGCCGGCCACTTCAAGCCCGGAGAGACCTACAACATCGGCGGGGACAGCCTGCACAGCATCGAGGAGCTGTCCGAGGTTACGCTCCGGATCACGGGCGCGGATCGGGCCATGGTCGAGTACCGGGACTCCGAGGTTCTGACCACGAAGGTCAAGCGGGTGGACGTCTCGAAGGCGGTCCGCGACCTGGGCCATCGCAACACCTGCACTCTCGAAGACGGAATGCGCCGCACGGCGGAATGGATGCGGGCCGTCTATGCAGGGGACAGCCTGCGAGCGTTGAGCCGCGCGGTGGCCGGCAGCGGCCAGGCGGAGCCGCAGAGTGACCACGTCCCGGCCGCTCGAAGGCCGCTCGCGCCGGTCGCGAATCACGGCTGACCGGCGGCGGGATCTCCACTGCCATGCGGGTTCTGATCGTTTCTCACTATTACCCCCCCGAGCCGGATCCCAGGTTGAACGTGCTCGGCCCGGCGCTTGCGAAACGCGGCCATGAGGTAACCGCGCTCACCGGATTTCCCAACTATCCTCGCGGCGAGATTTATCCCGGCTACCGGCAGCGGCTGTGGCGATGCGAGGAACTCGGGGGCGTCCGGGTAGTCCGGCTGCCGCTTTATCCCGATCATGGCTACTCCGCGTTGCGCCGGGCCCTGAATTTCCTCAGCTTCACGGCGTCGGCAACCCTGCTGGGACCGGCCCTGAGCGGCCCGGCCGATATCATGCTGGTGGCCCATGCTCCGGTGACCGCGGCGGTTCCTGCGGCGGTGATCGGGTGGATGCGCAGAGTGCCATTTGTATACGAAGTACAGGATATGTGGCCGGAAACGCTGCGCTCAACGGGGGTGGCGAACAATTCGATCCTGGTGGGCGCTCTCGCCAGAGCAGGAGACTTTGCCTACCGGCGCGCGGCGGCTATTACCGTCATCTCGCCCGGTTTCAAGAGAAATCTTATCGGAAAGGGGGTGCCCGCCGAGAAGATACAGGTGATTCCCACGCGGGCAATTTGGGACCGGCGCAGGGCATTCCCAACGTATTGGAGGCGGCTTGCCTGCTTCAGGACGTTCCGGATGTCCAGTTCGTTCTGGTCGGCGACGGCATCGACCGGCCGATGCTGGAGGAGGCGATTCGACACCGGCGGATCGGGAACGTGCGGCTGTTTCCGCGCCGGCCGCTGAGCGAAATGCCGGCCTTGTACGCAGTTTCGGACGCCCTGCTCATTTCTCTGCTAGATGATCCGCTGTTTGAGATTACGGTGCCGGGGAAGCTGTCGTCGTATCTGGCCAGCGGGCGGCCGCTCCTGGCGGCGGTGAAAGGCGACGCGGCGGCCATGATCCGGGAGGCGCGAGCCGGCCTCACGGTTTCGCCGTCGGTTCCGGCCGACCTGGCACGGGGCGTGCGGGAGCTTCGCGCGATGTCCCCCGAGAACCGAAAGAGGATGGGAGATGGCGGCCGGAGCTACTACGTCCAAAACCTGGCTCCGAGTGTGCTGGTCGATCAATATGACCAGCTTTTTCGGCGGGTGCGCGCCGCGGCCGGGAGCGGGCGGCGGGAACGAAGTCCATGAGCGAGCGGCCCTTCATCCCGTTCTACCTGCCTGCGATCAGGATCTTTACCGCCGGGAAATTATCCCGGCCAAGCTGAAACTCGAATTCCGCTATCTCCTGCGGCGCTCCTTGCTGTACGACTTCAAGACCGTGGTTTGCTCGCTGTTGTACGCCATGTTCCCGCGGGCATCGGTGCGGCTGTTCGTGTTTCGGGTACTTTCCATCCCAGAGGAGGTCGCAGAATGAAAGTCTCGCTGGTTCACGGAAGATATTTCAACTCCTGGGAAGCGCTGGGGCTGGGTTACATCGGTGCTTACATTCAGAAGCAGGTTCCGGAAGCAGAGCTCAACTTCTTCCAGGGGTGCTTCGACTCAGACGAGGAGATCGTCAAAGGCTGCGCCGGCTCCGACGTGGTCGCGTTCTCGTGCACAACTCCCACCTTTCCGCACGCGATGGAACTCAGCCGCAGGATCAAGCGCGAAAACCCCGAGGTGTGGACGGTGCATGGGGGGTATCACGCCTCCGCCGATCCCACACCGGTTCCGGAGTTTGACACGGTGGTGGTCGGAGAGGGCGAAGCAGCCATGGCGGACATTCTGAACGGCGACCGAAGGAAGCTGGTCCCAGGCCGCATGATGTCCTTCGACGAGTTGCCCTGGCCCGACCGAAGCCTGATCCGGAACGAGCGCAATATTCAGGTAGCCTACAACGACAACCGGCTTCGGATCGCGTCGTTTCAGAGTCACCGCGCCTGCCCGTTCCAATGCAAGTACTGTCTGGATGGCTTCAACAAGGTGTTGTATCCCGGCATGAGTAAAGGGGTGGTGCGCTATCGCCGCCCCGCGGATGTCGTCAGCGAGATCGAGGCGGTGGCCGGCGAGTACCGGCTGGACCTGGTGAAGTTTTCCGATCCGACCTGGAACACCAGCATCCAATGGGTGAACGAGTTCTGCTGGGAGAAGATCAGGCGCGGGGTGGACATAATGTTCTATCCCAATGTTCATGCCACCATGTGCTCGCCTGAGATGATGGACGCCATGCGCCGGGCCGGCTGCTACGAGATCGCGGTAGGAGTCGAATCCGGGTCTCCCAAGATCCTGAAGCAGATCGGGAAAGGAACGACCGTGCAGTCCATCCGCAACTGCGTGGCTTGGGCCAAGGCCGCCGGGATCCTGGTCCGGGGCTATTTCATACTGGGCATGCCGGAGGAGACCCACGAAGACCTGGAGCTGACCGAGCAGTTCGCCGAGGAGCTGGCTCTGGCCGAATACGGGTTTACGATTCTGTGCCCATATCCAGGAACTCAAATGTATAGTAGCGAGCAACACCGAGACATAAAGTGGGAATTGACCGATGAATATAGCAACGACTTTTGGGCAACTAAGTTTGTCACGAATCAAGAACTTAAGGAATGGCAAAGGAAGCTGACCAAGAAGTTTTCGGAGCGGCTGACCTGGCATAATCGCGCGCTCCTCGGCCAGACGGGCGTAGGCGTCAGGGAGAGTGTGGCAGAAGGCTCTCCAGATTGCCGGTTGACTTTGTGATTTGGCGAAGTGCTATGTGGGACCAGGGCACTCCGCGTGGTGAGCGGTCATCCGATCAGCAGGCATGTCTCTTCCCGAGATGAAACGCATCCTGTTATCTGTGCCTCACATGGGCGGGAGCGAAGAGGCGTATGTTCGCAGCGCCTTCCTGTCGAACTGGCTTTCCAGCGTCGGCCCCAATGTTGCCGGCTTTGAGAAGGAGTTTCAGGAGCGCATCGGGTTGCCATCTGTCGCTCTAAGCAGCGGGACGGCTGCCATTCACCTCGCTCTGCGTCTGCTAGGCGTCAGAGAAGGAGAGGAGGTGTTTTGTCCCTCGTTGACTTTTGTCGCAACCGCCAATCCGATTCGGTATCTGGGAGCTAGCCCTGTCTTTCTCGACAGTGATCGGGCGACGTGGAACCTGGATCCAGAGATTCTCGCATCGGCCCTCAAGGAGAGGGCGCTTCGAAACAGACTGCCACGGGCCGTGATAGCGGTGCACCTGTACGGGCAGTCTGCGGATATGGGGCCTATTCTGGAAACTTGTAAACGTTACGAGGTTCCCGTGCTCGATGACGCCGCCGAGGCGCTTGGAGCGCGTTACAAAGGAAGGCCTGTGGGAACGCTTGGAGAAGTCGCTGCTTTCTCCTTTAATGGAAACAAGATTATTACGACCACCGGGGGTGGCATGCTGGTGTCCCGAAATCCGGATTGGGCGGATAGAGCGCGCTTCTGGGCCACCCAAGCCCGCGACCCCAGCATCGCCTATGAACACTCCGAGATGGGCTACAACTACCGCATGAGTAATGTCCTCGCCGGCATCGGCCGGGGGCAGCTACGGGTATTGGACGAACGAATTCGCCAGCGCCGCGCCATCGCCTTCCGCTACCGCGACGCTCTCGTCGACCTTGATGGCATCTCCCTCATGCCCCAGGCCCCTTACGGCTTCCACACCAACTGGCTGAGCTGCTTCCTTATCGACGCAGAGCGGTTCGGGTGCTCGCGCGACGAACTGATCCGGATCCTGGATGCCGCGAACGTAGAGTCCCGGCCAGTCTGGAAGCCCATGCATCTACAGCCGCTCTACATGCGTTGCGAGCATTACGGCGGCGAAGTGGCGGAGGACCTGTTCCGCCGGGGAATCTGCCTGCCGAGTTCGAGCAGTCTTACGCTCGGCGAGCAGCTTTACGTGGTCAACGTCATCCGGAAAGCCGCCGGAGCTCCGCTCTTGAGAGAGCTCGAGACCAGACTGCAGCAATATGAGGAAATGCAAAGCTGCGGCATCGCCTGAAGCGTGCATTTTATCCCGATTCCGGAACACCCTTACTGCCGGCGGACCTTGGAGAGGCGGGACCCGTACATCCGGGCGCTCGCCGAATACCCGCGGCTGATCTCCCTGCCCCTATATTCCCGGATGCCGGACGCCGATGTGGATTACGTGATCGAAGCGGTAGAAGAGATTACGGAGCGGTTCAGGAAGCGATGTTCTGGAAGCGCCTGATCGACGTGCTGGCGAGCGCTGCCGCGCTGGCGCTGCTGTCACCGGTCCTGGCGGTGATCGCGGCGGCGGTTTTCCTGGACTCCTGGCTGCCCATTTTCTACTCGCAGCGCCGCGTGGGGCGCGGCTTCCGCGAATTCTGGATCTGGAAGTTTCGCTCGATGTGCGCGCGCCACAGCGGTCCTCCGCTCACCGCCGCGGGCGACGAGCGCGTCACGCGGCTAGGCAGGTTCCTGCGCGCCACCAAGCTGGACGAGCTTCCCCAGTTCTGGAACGTTCTGCGCGGCGACATGAGCCTGGTCGGGCCGCGCCCCCAGGTTCCCGAATACGTGCAGTTGTTTCGCGACCGCTATGAAAAGATACTGGCCGTTCGCCCGGGAATCACCGATCTGGCCTCCGTGCAGTTCCGAAATGAGGAGGCCGTGCTTGCCGGCGGCGCGGATCCGGTCGGCGAATACCTCAGCCGCGTTCTGCCGGCCAAGCTCGATCTGGCGGATGAGTACCTGCGAAGGCGCTCCCTGCTGCTCGACTTATCCATCTTGCTGCGGACCTTAATGGTCATTCTTGCGGCTTATTCCGGCCGGCCGGGGCTGCTGGCGTCTCTGGAAAACAGAATCCTGCATTTCGCCGGCATCCTGGAGCGATTCGAAGGGTTCCGCCGGCTCCTGATCCGGGTGGTTCACATCGGTCTGTTTGCGCTCTCCGGGATGGCGGCGTTCCTGCTCCGTTTCGACTTCCGCATCCCGCCCGGCGAGCGGAGCCATCTCCTCTATGTAGTGCTGATCTGGGCGCCGGTGAAAGTCATGGTATTTCGACTGCTACGCCTCGATCACGGCTGGTGGAGGTTTGTTTCACTGGCGGACATAGGACGAATCGGCGCCGGCAACCTGATCGGCAGCGCGATCGGCGCCGGCCTGATTCTGTGGCTGGTCCCGCCTGGTGTTCCGCGGTCGATCTACTTTCTGGATTTCCTGATCTGCTTTCTGGCTACATCCGGGGTTCGCATGGCCGTGCGCCTGGCGGCGGAGGGCGTCTTCCAGGGCAGAGCCAGCGGGCCAGGGAGACGGATCCTGATTTACGGCGCGGGCACGGCCGGAGCCATGCTGCTGCGCGAGATCCGCTCTGACCCCAAGCTGGCTTACACGGTGTGCGGCTTTTTAGACGACAACTCGCAAAAGAAGAGACTGCGCCTGCAAGGCGCGCCCGTTCTTGGGTCCGGAGCCGACCTCGGTCGTTTGGCGCAAGAACACAAGATTGACGAGGTGCTGATTGCCATCCCCTCCGCCAGCGGACGGGAGATGATCCGCATTCTGGAGCACAGCCACGCCGCCCGAGTTCCGTGCAAGACGGTGCCCCCTCTGGCCGATTTCATCGAGCAGAACAGCCTGGCCAAGCAGATTCGAGAGGTGGCGGTGGAAGACCTGCTGGGGCGCAGCCCGGTGCGCCTCGATCAGGAGCAGATTCGGGCGAGGCTGGAGGGCAAGGTCGTGCTGGTTACCGGCGCCGCCGGCTCCATCGGCTCGGAGCTCTGCCGGCAGATCGCGCGCTTCCGTCCCCGGGCTATCGTCGGCTTTGAAAACGCCGAGACCGCCCTGTTTCACCTGGATCGGGAGATGCGCCAGTCCTTTGGG
>JACQDI010000119.1 GCA_016201195.1 Acidobacteriota bacterium
CTGCTGGGTGATCCGCGCAAGGAGGAGTCGACCGCCACCGTGGCCCTCAAGAAGGCGGGCCAGTCGCTGGAAGGACTCCCCGTCGCCGAGATGACCCGCGACCAGCGGGAGCTGGTAGAGAAGGTCCTCAGCGATCTGCTGCTTCCCTTCCGCAAGAAGGATGCCGACGAGGCCATGAAGTACATCAAGGCCAACGGTGGGGTCAAGGCGCTCTCTATGTCGTTCTACAAGAACCTGGACATCGGGAACGACGGTGTTTGGGACGTGTGGCAACTGGAGAGCCCGACCATGGTCTGGTACTTCCGCGGGTTCCCCCACGTGCACACCTGGGTGAATATCCGCGCTAAGAGCGCGTAAACACCCGCCGCATGTATTCCAGGTTGGTACGGGTGTCGGCGACCAGGTCGGTGGGGCTCGACGTTTCCAGCACCAGCCATTTCTCATAGCCGATCGAGCGAATCGCTTGGGCGATGGCCGGCATATCGATCTTCCCCTGGCCGAGCAGGTTGCGCCCGTCCTTGATGTGGAATTCGCAGATCCGCTCCTTGCCCAGCGCGGGGATCTCCTCGAGCACCGGGTGTCCGTTGTTGGTCGAGTTGCCCACGTCGTAATAGACCTGCACCGCAGGCGACCCCACGGCGTCGAGGATCTTGCGGTTGTCGACGGCGCTGAGCGTATTCTCCAGGCCCAGGATCACCCCCGCTTTCTCCGCCCGCGGCCCCAGCTCCCGAAGCACGGCCACCAGCCGGTCGAACTCCTCCTTCACGTTGACGTCGACGAGGTTGCCCTTGCCGAAGAACGGCACCAGGATGACCTTTGCCCCCAGGCTGCGGGTCACCTCGATCCAGTCGTGGAGCACTAGGGCGGCCACCGGCTCACTCTTCAGCGGCCGGCGGAACTGGCAGGCCGTGCCCACGATGGCGACGCCGGCGCGCTTGGCGGCGGCGATGTATTCCCGCTGCACCTCGGGCCGGCGGAGCTTGAGGGTCTCTTGGTCCGTATTGGAAATTCCTAGCTGCACGCCGTCCAGCCCGATCTTCGCGGCCGTGTCAAAGACGCTCGGCTCAAAGTCGCGCATGTTCCAGCAGCACATGCCGACCTTCCAGCCCCCGTTGCGTCCCTGGGCGGCCAGGCCGGCGGCTACGCCCGCGCCCAATTCCAGAAAATGTCTGCGGTTCATGGAGTCAACATACCACTTTTTTTCACCCGTTAACAGCGGCTTGGGCCAGGCAATTGGAGGGCGTCTCCGGATGTCGGTACACCCGAGATAAGGATGCAAGGCATTCACGGAGCGCGCGCCGGACCGATTCAGAAAAGAAACCGAAGCGCGAGTTGCATCTGCCGTGACGTGCCGGTGCCGATGGTGCGGTTCAGCCCGCTGGTGACGAGCCCAAAGCTCGCCGGCGAAGTGAAGGTCGTGCCGGGGTTCCCCGCCTGGGTGCGGTTGAACAGGTTGAACGTCTCGATGCGGAAGACGAGCGCCTTGCTCTCGGCTAGGCGAGTGTTCTTCTGCAGAGCGCAGTCCACCTGCACCAGGCCGGGGCCGGTGGCGATGGCGCGCCCGGCATTGCCCCAGGTACCGCGGGCCGGAATCGCGAAAGCGGCTGGGTTCAACCATTGTGCGAACCTGGGTCCGCCCGCCGGGTAAATGGAAGCGCCGGGGACGATGTTGGGGCGCTGCCCGGAGGTGTTGCCGTCGGGTGCGTCAGCCGTGCTGCGCGAAATCCCTATGGTCATCATGCGTCCCGTCCGCGCCGTCCAGATCCCGCTCATTTCCCAGCCGCCGAGTATCTTCGAAGGCGCCCCCGAATTCAGGAAGCGCTGGCCGGGTCCGAATGGAAGCTGGTACATCCAGTTGCTGGTGATGGTGTGCCGGATGTCCTGGGCGCTGTTGCCCCGATCGCAGGCCCGGCACACCGCGATCTGCGGTTGCGCCCCTTCGCCCCCGCCGATGTTGCCGTCGTTGATGGAGTGCGACCACATATACTCGGTACTCCAGTTGAGGCCGCGCGCCACACGCCGGTAGAGCGAGACCTGGAAGGCGTTGAAGCTGCTCTTGCCGTCCTGCCGTTTTTCGTCCATGCGGCCGAACGTCGGAAGCGGGCGCACCTTGGTCACCGGGTCAACATTGTTGATGTATTGCCGCGCGAAAAGCTTGACCCCCGAGCTGCCGACGTAGCCGATCTGGGTAATGAAGGCGGCCGGCAATTGCTGCTGGATCGAAAAGCCCCACTGCATGCTGTAGAGGTCGCGGCGGTCGCGCTGCAACGAGCGCGGCGTAACGCCCACGTCGCGGGCCTGCGCCAGGAACGGTGTCACCGGGAAGGAGAGGCCGGGCGCTTCCAGGGCGGTGAGCGAGAAGCGGTCTGCCGTGTTATCCAGGGGGGTATTCACGTCGTCAATCTGGCCGGGTCCGTGATAGACCCCGGCGCCGGCGCGAAGGACGGTCTTGCCCTTCAGCGCCTTCGGCGACCAGGCAATGCCGATGCGCGGATCGAAGTTGTTGCGATCCGGGAAATACCACGGCGTACCGTGCGGGCAGAAACCGCGGCATGCGTACAGGTCAAATACCCTGTAGCGGTCGTTCACTTCTCTGTTCACCCCGTAGTACTCGTAGCGCAGGCCGAGGTTCAAGGTGAGGTTGGGCCGCATCTTGAAGTCATCCTGCACGTAGGCGTAGTAGTAGGTTTTGCGAGTACCGAGGACGTCATTGCCGGTCGTAATCGCCACCAAGTCCACGCTGTTGTTGAGCAACGCCGGGCGGTTCGCATACGTCACCGAGACCGAATCGAGAGCCGGGTCGGCCACGTTGACGTGAGCGCGCCGGATCTCGCCGCCGATCTTGAGCGTATGGCGTCCGCGGGTCATCGCCAGGTTGTCGAGCACCGAATAGGAGGTGCCGTTCTCGACCAGAGCGTTCGACTGGTTCAGCGTCGTGAAACCCGAAACGACAACGCTCGCCGGAAGCGGCCCATAGGTGAAGCGATGCAGGGTAGAACGGTTGAAGCCTGCTTTCCACTCGTTGACCACGGTGGGCGAGAAGACGCGTTGGAACTGCATCACGAAGTTGGAAGGCCGGAAATTGTCGTTCTGCCGGTCGACTTCGATCACGCTACGCGGCGCGACAGTCACGCCGTCGTCGACGTTATAGCGGGCGAAAAACGTGTTGTTGTCGCTGAAGCGATGGTCAATCCGCAGCGAGGCCGAGTTCTCCTGCCAGGACTGGCTGCGGTTGGCCTGCACTTGGTCAACGTCGGCGGTGGTAGTGGACACGGTGCCGACCGGATAGTTGTCCAGGAGCTGGCGGACGACCGGGGACGTGGCGCGGGCGCGGAAGGCCGCGCTGGGCACGTCGTTGGTGAGCGTCTGCGCGACGCGCTGCCGCAGCCCCTCGTAGTTGGCGAAGAAAAAGGTGCGGTTCTTCACGATCGGCCCGCCCGCGTTACCGCCAAACTGGTTCAAGCGGAACGGCTGCTTCGACGTGTCGAACGGGTTCCGCGCGTCCAGCTTGTCGTTGCGCAGGAACTCGAACAGGCTGCCGTGGAAGTCGTTCGTTCCGGACTTCGACACCAGGTTGACCTGCCCGCCGGCGCCGCTGCCCGATTCGGCCGAATAGAGAGTGGAGTTCACCCGAAATTCGGCGATCGTGTCGGTGCTGATGACCAGGCGCAGGGCCGATTCCTGGCGCGGGTCCTTCACCCCGGTGGCGTCCAGCCCATCGAAGGTCCAGTTGTTGTCGTCGCGCGACCGGCCCACAAAGCGGATCGTCTGCTGGCTGCCGTCGCCGGTGTTGATCGCTCCCGGCGCCAGGGCCATCAGGCTGGCCCAATGCCGGCCGTTCAGCGGAATCTCACGCATCTGCCGCGCCCCGATCACCGTCCCCAGCGTGGGCGTTTCGGTTTCCAGCGGGGTGGCTGCACTCTCCACGTTTACGCGCGCCTCGATGCCGCTCACCTGGAGCTGCACATCGAGCGTGCGCGTATCCCCCACTCCCAGGCGCACGTCCTTGATTGTGGCCGTCGTAAAGCCCGCGAGCGAAACGGTCACAACGTAATTGCCAATGGGTAGTGAGGATACTGTATACGCCCCGGCGGCATTGGCCTGTGTCTGCCGCCGTAGTCCGGTCTCTGGCGAGACCACTTCGACCTGGGCGCCGGGCGTCACGGAGCCGGTGGTGTCAGTGACCGTCCCCACCAGCGTCGCGCGGTCCACCTGGGCTGCGGCCGGAAACATGGTTATCGCCAGCAGCAAGAAAAGCGTAACGCTAAAGCGAAACATACGAACCCCCTATCTGCTTAAGACAATACTCCGGTCTAAGTTGCGCTGTCAACAGCTTTCGCTCGTCCTCGCCGAGCCGGCCGATTCTTGATCGCTACGCTCCACTTAGGTATCTTTAGTTCTGCCAGGGTTCACAGCGGGCAGCGAAACGGGTAAATCTCTAACGAGCGTGTGAGGTGTGGCCGCCGGTTTGTGGGGGCTGGGCGAAGCAGTAGAGGCGGCTGCGAGCTGGACGCTTTGAAGGACGGGCTAAATCCGTCTATAATCAGTAAAGGGATCGAGGATCACAGCATGCACACACACCATGTGGAAGCCACATTGACGGAAGACGGGGTCCTGACGCTGAGTAACCTGCCCTTTCGGGCGGGTGAAGCGGTCGAAGTGATCATTGTGGGCCGTCCGTCATCTGCGCCATTGTCGGATCGTGATTCGCTTCGGGGTTCGGTGCTCCATTACGATAACCCGACAGAGCCGGTCGCCGAAGAGGATTGGGAAGCCATCCGATGATTCTGCTGGATACCCACATCTGAGTCTGGTGGGTGTCTGATGAGTCCCGTCTCGAACCCGCGCATCTGAAAGCGCTCCAGGACCACGCGGCTAGCGGGCTGGGCGTCAGCATCATCTCCTGTTGGGAAGTAGCCAAACTCGTGCAGGCTTCCAGGTTGGCGTTGGACCGGCCGGTTCTTCAATGGCTGGACTAAGCGTTGGCCCGCCGCGAGCTAAGTCTTCTGGCGCTGACACCGCGGATTGCGGTGGAATCAACTCAACTGCCAGGGGATTTTCATCGGGATCCGGCGGATCAGATTCTTGTCGCGACGGCGTGGAATCGGCTCAACTGCCAGGGGATTTTCATCGGGATCCGGCGGATCAGATTCTTGTCGCGACGGCCAGGATTTACGACTGCCCGCTGGTGACTGCTGATGCCAAGATCGTGAGCTATTCCTACGTAAAGACCTTGTCGTAGGCACGGTTGTGGTTGAACACAATCTCTGCCAGAACTACCTTGCCGTTTCCGCCTGCCCGAAGCAGTAGAGGCGGCTGCGGGTGCGCAGATAGATGCGATCGTCGACCAGGGCCGGCGTGGCGTAGCATTCGTCCTTCAGGTCGTTGACCGCCAGCACCTCCCACTGTGCGCCGGGCTTGAGGACGCTCGCCTTGCCTTCCTGGCTGATGCTGTAGATCTTGCCGTCCGCGGCCACCGGTGACGAATAGTAGGTGCCAGGTGCACCGCGTAGCCGCCCCTGCTTGAGGATGGCGCCGGTGGCCGGATCCAGGCTGGTGAGGATGCCGCCGTCCTTGACGATGTAGAGCACGCCCTGGTAAAGCAGCGGCGAGGGGACGTTGGGCAGGAACTTCTGCATCCGCCAGACGACGTTGGTCGAGGTGAGGTCGCCGCGCCCCCCATGACGCACCGCCAGCAGCGCGTTGCGGGCCGAACGCCGGGCGCGGTAGAACTCCCAATCGCGCTCCTCGATCGTTCCGTTGCCGTCCAGGTCGATGTTCTCCAATCCCCTCTTCAGGCGCGGATCGGTGATCTCCTCCGGGGAGATCTTGCCGTCGTGATTGCTGTCGTAGCGGGCCAGGGTTTCGGTCCAGGTCGGGGTTTCGGTGGGGTTCTCGGCCTCGCCGCCTTGCTCCCAGGAATGGGCGTAGATCATGTCCCCGTCAATAACCGGCACGGACTTGGGCTGCCACGAGAGTCCCCGCACCCACCATAACTTCTCGCCGGTTTCGACGGCGTACGAAATCAGCTCGTAGGCGCCGGGAACGATCAGCTCGGCCGGACCGTTCTTGGGCTGAAAGATCGCGGGAGTCACATAGCTGCGTGTGATCTCCGGCCGCTCCACCCGCCAGCGCGTCTTCCCCGTGTCTTTGTCCAGAGCGATGATGAACGAATCGGTGTCCTGATCGCAGATCAGCACCAGCAGGTTGCCCACCAGGATCGGCGAGGAGCCGTGCCCGTTCACGTTGTTGAACGGACCCAGCGGCACGCGCCATCGCTCGTTGCCGTCAGGGCCGTAGGAGAGCAGGCCGTAGTCGCCGAAGAAAACGTAGACGTTGCGGCCGTCGGTCACTGGGCTCGGCGACGCGGCGGAGTTGGTGGGCTGGTAAGCTTCCCGGCGCGCGCGGGGCGCCTCGCGCCGCCACAGAATCTTGCCCGTGCGGCGGTCGAGGCAGAAGGTCAGCAGCTTACCCTCGCCGGTGTCGGCCACTTTTTCGCGCCCGGCGTCGGACAGCTTTTCACTGTCGGCGGCGGTGAGGAAGATCCGGTCGCCGGACACCACCGGCGAGGAATGGCCCGGCGGCAGGTCTGTTTTCCACACCACGTTTTTCGCCGGCCCGAACTCGACGGGCAGATGATGGGCCGTCCCCACGCCGGAGGCGTTAGGGCCGCGAAATTGCGGCCAATCGGCGGCGGCGAGGGGCAGAGCCAGGAGCGCACAAGCCACCCCCGCCCGGCAAATAAAGTTTCGCACGGTTGCCATCGTACAACCTTTCGCGAGAGACCGCAGCCGGAATTAAGGAATTGAGAATTGAGGAGTTGAGGAATTGAGAGGGAGTCAGAGCAGCTCGCAGAAAACGGGCCCACGACTCACGCCGCGCTTGTCACGACGTGCTACACTGCAAAAGAGAAAGGCCCGCGCCACCGGGCCCGGCCAGAGGCAGCCACCAATGCCAACCGCCACCAAACGAGCAGAAGCCAGAAAGCCGCGCGCCCTTGCGCGCCGCACCGCGCCGCAAAACGAACGCTCCCCCGAAGACGAGGCCGACTTCATCATCTCCATCACCGAACGGCGCAGCGGCAAAACCATCCCGCTCCAGGAAGCCATGCGGCGGCTCGGCTATTTGCGCCTCACCGAAGATGAGGCCGACTCCATCATCTGCGACCGCCGCCTGCGGCGTGGCGGCCGGCTGATCCCGCTCGACGAGCTCCTGAAACGCTATGGCCGGCAACCTCGCCGAAACGTGGAACGTTAGGACCCTGCCGGAAGCGCAAAGCGACCTGGACGAACTCCCCGACCCCGTCCGCGCGGAAGCCCTGGCCGCCATCGAGGATCTGGCCTACGACCCCTTCCCGCCCGGCTCCATCCCCATGCGAGGCTACGCCCACCGCTACCGCATCAAGTTCTACAGCAACCGCTACCGCATCATCTACGACGTCTCGCAGAACCACAAGACCATCAAGATTCTGCGCGCCCGCGAGCGCCGGGACGTCTACCGCGGCCAGTAACGCCGGCCCACACGCGCAGCCGGATACTGGCAGTAGTGCTGGCGGCTGGGGAAACTTACCTCTCTGTGGTATGCTTGACCCAGGTCGAAAGGAGGCCGCAATGAACGACCAAGACAGGAATGAAGGACGGAGCGGCGGAGTGAACATCAGCGGCGGCAACGTAACGGTCGGTGGAGACATCGTTGGCCGCGACAAAATCGTGGGCACTCAGATCTCCAGCGCTCAACTGGATCCGATCTTTGCTCCGCTCGTCGAAGCGGTCCGCGGCGCGCCGGAAGCGGCCCAGAAGGTCGAGACCTTGAAGAACGAGGCGGCGAAAGGCAAGAGCGCCAGCGACAGCGTGATGGCCAGGCTCGCGGAGGGCATCGTGGCCCTCGCGCCGGGGGCAGTCAGCGCGGTGGTCGGCGCATTTGCCACGCCCATCCTCGGCGGCATCGCGGGCCCGGTCACCAAGTACGTTCTGGATAAGATGAAAGGCCAGGACGGGTAGAAGCTCGAAATGGGTGAAGAGAAAAAAGCTGAATCCAGGAGCGGTGGTGTCAACATCAGCGGTGGCGAGGTCACCGTTGGGGGAGACCAGGTTGGGCGGGACAAGATCGTCCAGTTGTCCCCCGCCCTCGTCATTTCCGCCCTGCACCAAGTCCGCGCCCCGGTCTCCGACTTTGTGGGCCGCGAGCCGGAAATCCGCAAGCTGGTGGACGCGCTGCGGGCCGGGGACCGCGTGGGGCTGAGCGGCATTCAGGGACTGGGCGGCATCGGCAAATCCGAGCTGGCCCGAGTGGTGGCCCGGCGCCTCGTCGGTGATTACCCGGACGCGCAACTGTGGGTCGATCTGCACGGCACGGACCCGAGCCCCCGTCCCGCCGCCGACGCCCTGGCCGCTTGCATCCGCGCCTTCGTGTGGCCGGAGGCGAAGCTGCCCGAAGACCCGGAGGAGCTGAGCCAAATTTATCTCAGCCAGTTGAGCGGCAAGCGCGTTCTGATCGTGCTGGACAATGCCGCCGATGCCGCGCAGGTCCAGCCGCTGCTGCCGCCGCTCGGCTGCGCGGTCCTGATCACCTCGCGGGAGGCCCTGGCCGTGCCGGGCCTGAAGCGCCTGACGCTGGAGGAACTGCCACTGCCCGAAGCGCGGCAGTTGCTTACCAGCATGGCGTCGCGTCTGAGTGGCGGAGTCGCCGAGGAAATCGGCCGGCTCTGCGGATGTCTGCCCCTGGCGCTTCGGGCCGCTGGCAGCTTGCTGGGTGTGACGCCCGACCTGGACCCGGACGATTACGCCGAGGAACTGCGCGAGGAACGCACGCGCTTGGCAAGAATCGGCACAGCCGGAGTGGACGCCGGCGTGGAAGCCTCGTTCAACCTCAGCTTGGCGCGGCTGACGGCGGAGGCCGGGCGGGTCTTCCGCCGGCTGGCGGTGTTTCCTGGCTCGTTCGAGGCCAGGGCCGAGGAGGCCGTTTGTGAAGACGCGGGACACACCCAGCTCAGCGAGATCCTCCGCCGCAGTATGGCGCTCTACGATGAGGGGACGGCCCGCTACCGGCTGCATGACTTGGTGCGCCTGTTTGCCGAGGCGCGCCTGGAGCCCGAGGAGCGCGAGGCCGTGCGGAGGCGTCACGCCGAGCATTACAAGGCTGTGGCGGCCGGCGCGGACGAGCTCTACTTGAGCGGGGGCGATGGGGTCGCGCGAGGTCTGAAGTGGTTCGACCTGGAGTGGGGAAACATCCAGGCGGGGCAGGCCTGGGCGGCGGCGCACGCAGGCCAGGACGATGCAGCGGCCCGGTTGTGCAGCGCCTATCCGAACGCGGGCGCGTATTGTCTCGCGCTGCGCCTGCACCCACGCGAGCAAATCCGGTGGCAGGAAGCAGCACTGTCCGCTGCGCGGCGCCTGGCGGATCGCGGCCGCGAGGCCATGCATCTGGGGAACCTGGGCTTGGCCTACGTCACCCTGGGCGAGACGCGCCGCGCCATCGAGTTCTACGAGCAAGCCCTAGCCATCGATCGCGAGATCGGCGACCGCCAGGGCGAAGGCGCCGCTGTTGGCAATCTGGGCATTGCCTACGCGGAGCTGGGCGAGACGCGCCGCGCCATCGAGTTCTACGACCAACACCTCACTATCGCCCGCGAGATCGGCCACCGCCAGGGCGAAGCGGCCGCCCTGGGCAACCTGGGCAATGTCTGC
>JACQDI010000675.1 GCA_016201195.1 Acidobacteriota bacterium
TCTTCTCGCGCCAGCAAGATCTGTTGAAACGGAACCAGTTCGGCTTCACGCTGGGCGGCCCGTTCATCAAGAACAAGCTGTTCGGGTTCGTGGGTTACCAGAAACTGATGATCCGGGCGGCGGCGGGCGACAACCGCGACCAGTCCCTGACGGCCGCGGAACGACGCGGCGATTTTTCGAGCAATCGGATTGCACTTTTCGATCCGCTCACCAGCGGCCAGCGGTTCCCCAACAACACCATTCCCTCGAGCCGCTTTTCCCGCGCGGCCGTCAAGCTGCTGTCGTTTTCGCCGTTGCCCGATCCCGACGGCTTCGTGCGTTACACGATCGCCCAACCGGATAACGGGCTGCAAGGCATCGGCAAGCTCGATTACGTGCACGGCAACAAACACAACTTCGTTTTCCGGGTGTTCGAGAGCGATAGCAACCAGCCCTTCCACTCGCCGCCGGACAACATCCACGCGGCGCGGTACTTCGGCTTCCAGGACGGGCGCAGCGCTACGCTGGGCCACACTTATATCATGAACGCGACCACCGTCGTGCACACGCAGTTTACCGGCGCTCACCAGCTCGCCAATATTGCCACCGACTTCCCCCTTACCACGGCCGACCTGGGAGTCAACCTCAAGCCCATGGGCAATCACATCGATATCACGATGGGCCAAAGCGGCGTGTCGTTCAACCGGCCCTTGCACACGATCCGTTTCGGCCGGGGCAGCCTCGAAGTGCAGCACGACTGGAACAAGTCCAAAGGCAACCACAACCTGGTGTGGGGTATGAACGCGGTTCGCAAACGCTTCAACAACCACACCCTGTTTCACAGCTCGGGCGCGTTTCAGTTCGACGGCCACGTGACCGGGTTCGGCGACCTGAGCGGCTTCGACCGGGCCGACTTCCTGCTGGGCGGCTTCTCCTATTTCACGCAGAACAGCGGCGAGTTTGAGCAGCGGCGCGGCACCCAGACCGGGTGGTTCTTCGGCGATACCTGGCGGCTGCGCCCGGGCCTGACCGTGAACTTCGGAATCCGCTACGAGCCCTACGGGCTGTTCGCCGACAAGCTGGACCGCAACCAGACCTTCGACCTGGCGGCAAACAAGGCCGGCATCCGGTCGAAGATCTTCAAGAACGCGCTGCCCGGTCTGTTCTACCACGGCGACGCCAAGCCGCCGGGGTACGGTGGCGGCGACACGTTCGGCAAGACGGTGGTCGACCCCGACTACAACAACCTGGCGCCCCGCTTCGGGTTTGCCTGGGATCCATTCAAGAACGGCAAGACCAGCGTACGCGGCGGCTACGCGATCTACTACGACACGCCGCCGATCAACTCCCAGAACGACGCCAACAACGTGACGCCCTTCAGCTACAGCGTGGAGTATACCGACGGGTCGTTCGACAACCCGTTCCTGGGGCGCGAGTTCATGAACATCTTCCCCGTCCCTGCGAATAACCACGATGTGCCGTATCCGACGCCCCTGTACACCATGGTGCTGGACAAGAAGTTCATCACGGCCTCTACCCAGAACTGGAGCCTGACGGTGGAGCGCGAGGCGCGTTGGTTACGTCGGGACCAAAGGCACACACCTGCACGCCTTGTGGGATGAGAACGCCCCGATCTACGACCCGAGGCGGACCCTGAGCCAGAACCGGGCGACAGTGGACGATCGCCGTCCGGTCAAGGACTTCCAGACCATATACAAGTGGATGCACGGCCTGAACTCCAGCTACCACGCCTTGCAGGTGTCGGTGGACAAGCGCTACAGCCGGGGGTTCACGGTGAGCACCAGCTATACCTGGTCGAAGAACCTGGACTACGTTTCGAGCCAGTCGTGGGGGGGCGCCTTCGGCATCAACAATCCATTGAATTTCTTTTTCTCGCGCGGCAACTCGGACCACACTCGGCAACACCGGCTCATCAATAGCTTCGTGTGGGACCTGCCGCGGTTGCAGAAGGGATCGACGGCGGACGCCATCCTGGGCAACTGGCGGTTGAGCGGCATCATCACGTTGCAGTCGGGGCGGCCGTTCAGCGTGGGCGCCACCAACAACCCCATGGCGGGCGCGGGCGCGGCGCGCGCGGACCTAGTCGGGTCGGGCTACCCGGTGCTCGATCCAGGCCGCTCGAAAGGTGAGAAGTTGGCGGCGTACTTCGACAAGGCGCGGTTTACCAATCCCGCCCCCAACACCTATGGCACGCTGGGGCGGAACACCCTCTTCGGCCCCGGCTTCGCCAACGCGGATGTGTCGCTGACCAAAGGCTGGCGCCTTCCCTTCTTGCGCGAGGCCGGCCGGATCGAATATCGCTTCGAGGCCTTCAACCTGTTGAACGCGACCCACCTGGGCAATCCGGTCACCGGACAGACCAACCCCAACTTTGCGAAAATCTTGGGGACGGACGGTGGCCCGCGAATCCTGCAGATGGCGCTCAAAGTGGCTTGGTGACGGCGGGCAGCTTTTGCTGTCCTGCCGCGTCCTGCTGGCCTCGGCTTTCACGCAGCCACCCCTGCGCGTTGGTTCACTGGGCGCATGATTGTGTGTGGCCCACGCAGGCGATCCACCTTGGATCCAACTCCGGCTTGAGCTGACCGGCTCAACGGCTCAGCAGCAACGCCCCAAACAGCATCCGCCGGTGTGCTATCATCCTTATCATTATCCGGTAGGATTCCACTGGATGAGACGCCTGTACGTACCCATTGGTCTCGCGTTCGCTTCCCTTGCGGCGGCCGGGCAGTTGACTGACTTCCGTCCGTCTCCGATCGAGAGCCCACACGGCGCGGTGAGCGTGGTCGAGTTTTCGACCCCGCTGGTGGTGTTGGAACCGGGAGCTTTAGCCCACCACCTGGATCAGATGATGGCGAACTACCGCTTCGCCGAGCCGGTTTGGGTGATCGGCTATAAGACCGAAATCCTCGACGCCCAGGGCAAACCCCCGCGCGAGAACTACCTTTGCCATACCTTCTTTGGCGATCAGCACGTCACCCAGCGGCAGGAGCTCGACATGCGCGCCGTCTATTCGGATTCCTTTACCCCCGAGATGCGCCTGCCGCAGGGCTTCGGCGTCCGTCTCACCCCCGACGATAATCTCCACTGGATGCCCATGTTCAACAACCGGGACGATCGTCCGGTGCGCGTCCGCATGAAGGTCGAGATCACGCTGATCCGCGAGAAGGACCTGAAGAAACCGCTCCAGCCGCTCTACTCCACGCTGCAAAGCGTCGTCATCCCGCACCTGTTCTTCGTGCCGCCGGGCCATCACGAACGGCAGGCCACCTTCCAGCTTCCCTTCGACGCGAAAATTCATTTTTTGGGAACGCATATCCACCCGCATGGATCTTCTATTGAATTATTCAACGTGTCGCGCGGCGAACGAGTGTGGAAGGGCCTTCGGAAAACCGATAACGCCGGCCGAATGGTGGGCATGGACGTGTATTCGAGCGTCGAGGGCTACACGGTTCGGGCAGGAGAAACTTTCCGCGTGACGTCGGTTTACAACAATCCGACTCGGGACCAGATTGACGCCATGGCCGGAGTCTTCGTTTTCTATTCCCGCCGCTGAATTTAGTTTTGAATTTACTTGACGCGTGAGGGCCGGACGGGTTACCTTCTCTTAGAACAGGGAGTAAAAAGGCTATGAAACGTATCTTGATCCTCTTGATCGTGATGTGCGGTGCTGGCTTCGCCCAGGTGCGGGACACGGCTTCCATCTTCGGCAGCGTCAGCGACGCCCAGGCGGCTATGGTCCCCGGCGCCAACGTCACCCTGACCAACATCGCCACCGGCCAAAGCCGCACGGCTACCACTGACTCCTCCGGCGGGTACTCGTTTCCGTTGCTGCCGGTCGGAACCTACAGCGTGACTGTCGAGCAGACCGGCTTC
>JACQDI010000676.1 GCA_016201195.1 Acidobacteriota bacterium
CAGGCGTTGAGCACACTCAACCAGTGCGTCTTCTGTTCTTTGTAAAGAGTGGCGCACAGCGGGTTGATCACCCCTTCGACCAGCCCTTGCGAGAGACCGAGGACCAGCATGGCCGCGTACAGGGTGAGGAACCCCAGATCGGTATAGTAGGGCATTACCGGCCCGGCCGGCCGGGGGGCGAACAGGACGGCGAGCACCGCCGCGACGTAGCCGAAACTCGATAGCGCGAGCAGCCTCCGCATGCCGAGGAAGTCGACCAGCGAGCCGCCGATGAGAATGGACAAGGTGAAGCCCCAGAAAGCGGGGCTCAGCACGACGCCAATCTGCTGCTTGGTCAGGTGAAAATCCGCGCCCAGGGCGTCCAGAATGTCGCCGCGAATCGAAAACACCATGGACGTGGTGACCAGGGCCACGCAACTGGCCAGAAACAGGCGTCGAGGGTTCATGGTGGGACAGTGTACACGGAATCGAGGGCAAAGTGTTAGACTCCGAGACATGAGTGAATTGAGCCGCATCGGGGTCGCTATCGACTCCGAGCTGTTGGAGAAATTCGACCGGCTCATTACGCGCCGGGGATACGAGAACCGCTCCGAGGCGTTCCGGGACCTGATCCGGGACGAGCTGGTGGAGGAATCCTGGAAGTCGCCCGATTCGGTGGTGGTGGGCACGGTGACCCTGGTCTACGACCACCACGTGCGGCTGCTGTCGGAGAAACTGACCGATTTCGAACACGACCATCACAAGTCGATCCTGTCGACCCTGCACGTGCATCTGGACCACGATCACTGCCTGGAGGTGATCGTGGTGCGCGGCCGCGCGGCGGCGGTGCAGAAGATCGCCGATACGCTCATCAGCACCAAAGGTGTAAAGCACGGGCGACTCACAATCACCTCGGCTGGCGGCGAGATTTGAAAACTCGGCTGGCGCCGAGATTTGAGAATTTGAGGATTTGAGAATTTGAGAAACTACTGGAAGCGCATCGGGAGACCGGATCTTCATTCCTCAAATGCTCAGATTCTCAAATCCTCAAATCAGCGAGACGCGATCACCTCGGCTGGCGCCGAGATTTGAGAATTTGAGGATTTGAGGATTTGAGAAACTACTGGAAGCGCATCGGGAGCCGGATCTTCATTCCTCAAATGCTCAGATTCTCAAATCCTCAAATCAGCGAGACGCTGCCGTGATTGTGGGATCGGGTGTGGATCTGGCGGAAGTCGGGCGCATTCGGCGGTCCATCGAGCGCTTCGGGGACCGGTTTCTGGCCCGCGTCTATACCCCGGCCGAGCGGGCCTACGTGGATCGGAAGAAGAACCGCTTCGAGCGCTACGCGGCGCGTTTCGCAGCCAAGGAGGCGGCCATGAAGGCCATCGGGACGGGCTGGAAGCGGGGGGTGACGTGGCTCGACATCGAGGTGACCAACCTGCCTTCCGGTAAGCCGACGCTGCGGTTTTCAGGCAAAGCGGCGGAGCTTGCGGAGCGGTTGGGGGTGCGGTCAGTGGCGCTGTCGCTGTCGCACACGGCCGAACTGGCGATCGCCGAGGTCATTTTGGAGAATTAAGAAAGACTGGCTACCTTGTCACGCCTGGACCGCGCCTCGAGTTGCGCCCGTTCCAGCTCGCGGGTCTGCTCCCAGGTGTAGATCATCCGGTAGATCACGGTGACGTTCGAGAGCACGGCGATCACCCACAGCACGGGCGCCATGCGGTCGGTCAGGGCGCCGATGATGATGAGCACTACCCGCTCGGCGCGCTCGAGAAAACCAACCTTGCAACTGGGGATCGTGTTTTCGGCCCGCGCGCGCGTATAACTGGTCATCACCACGCCGGTCATCACGATGGCCGTCAGCACGATGTAGAAGAAACGGTTGATGCTGGCGTAATAGACGAGCAGTCCCATGAACAGGGCCAGGTCCGAGTAGCGGTCGATCACCGAATCGAAGAAGCCGCCGAACTTGGTCACGCGGTTGGTTTCCCGCGCCACCGGCCCGTCCACCAGGTCGAAGAAGCCCGCCCCGATCACCACCAGGCCCGCGGTGAAGAAGCGCCCACGGGCGAACTGCCAGGCGGCGATGATGTTCATCACCAGGCCCAGGGAGGTCAGCACGTTGGGGTGGATTCGGGAGAGGGCGAGACCCCGCACTACGGCGTTCAGGATGTAACCGGCGCCAATGCCGATGGCCCGGGTATACGTCATTCCCACACTATTCCTCGTCGTGGATGGTCGTCAGCCGCAGGATCTCGAATTCCTTCTTCCCCGCCGGAATGCGGATCTCGACCACATCGCCGACCCGCTGACCGAGCAGGCCCCGGCCGATCGGGGAGGTGGTGGAAATCGCCCCGTTGGCGGCATCTGCCTCTTCAGACGGCACCAGCCGGTAGGAGATCTCGCTTTCGGCCTGAACGTCATAGACTACCACAGTGGAACCAAGCCCGACCGCATCGCGGGGGATCTTGGTCATGTCGATCATGCTGAACTCAGCCAGCCGCTTTTTGAGCAAGCCCAGCCTCGCCCGCACGATCTCCTGGCGCTCTTTGGCCGCCTTGTACTCGGCGTTTTCGCTCAGGTCCCCGTGCTCGCGGGCGATCTTGATCTCGCGCGGCAACTCGTTGTGCAGCTCGTACTCGAGTGCTTTGATCTGCTCCTCCAGCTTTTGCAGGATCTTCACTGCCATATAGCGTCTATTATATGCTACTGGTGGGGTGGCCGATGTCCTTCCAACTGACCGTCGCCGGGTTCGCGGAAGGGGCGACTATTCCGCGCCGGCACACCTGCGAGGGCGAAGACGTTTCGCCCGCTTTGAAATGGAGCGGCGCTCCGGCGGAAACCCGGAGCTTCGCGCTGATCATGGATGACCCCGATGCCCCCGGGGGCACCTGGAATCACTGGCTGCTGTATGATATCCCGGCTGCCACCAGTGCACTGCCGGAGGCAGCCAAGCTGGGGGTGAGCGGAACCAACGACTTCGGGCGGTCCGGGTACGGCGGTCCTTGCCCGCCGCGACGCCACGGCCCGCATCGGTACTTTTTCAAACTGATGGCGCTCAAGGTCCCGTCTCTGGGAATCCGGGCCGGCGTGGAACGGGCTCAACTCGACCAGGCGCTGATGGGCCAGGTGCTGGCCGAGGCGCGCTATATGGGCCGCTACGAGCGAAAGTAGATCCTACTGGATCGTGCTCTGGCCCTCGACGCCCATGTCGGTGGTGACCACGTTCTTGTTCACGTGGCGGTCGAGGTTGATCACGTAGGTCTCCTTGGCGCCGATGAGGATCGGGGAGTGCGTGGCGGCGATCACGCGAAAGTTGCGCTGATCGACCAGCTCCATCATCATCTTCAAAATGCGGCGCTGGTTGGACTGCGAGAGCGCCATCTCCGGCTCATCGAGCAGCAGGATTGTCCCGTTGGGCAGGCTGGGGAAATTCTGGCTGAACATGGAGAGCATCACTTGGCCGTGGCTGGCCATCTGCAGGAACTCCAACATCTCCGGCTGATCCTTGAAGAAGTCGAGCTGGGTGCGCGGGTTGTGTTGCTCGGCGTCGAAGAGAAATGCCTTGTCGATCTGGACTCCGCCCGGATCCAGCTTGTAGACGTAGCCGTCGATCTGCTCGCCGCGCAAGGCGTAAAAAATCGAATGCAGCAGCGCGGATTTGCCGGAGCCGTTCTCGCCTTCCAGCATCACCAGCGGGTGCGACAGGTCCACGATCATCGGCATATGGAAGTTCAAGCCGGTGAACACGGGATGGGCGAGGATCTTCAGGTACATAAGGTTCAGAATAACAGACGGGCGGGGGGGCGAAGAGGCGAGCTGGCGAAGAGGCGAGCTGGCGAAGAGGCGACTTCAGGGTTGGGTCCACTTGCTGGGATCGGCGAGCATACGGCCTAGCTGGCCGAGTATCTTGTCGAAGCAGTCGTCCATTTCTTGAAACTCCGCATGCTTCAAGTAACGACATCGATAAGCAAACTCCAGCCAGACGCGAGTCTCTTCAGCCTCACCCTCGGCGTCGCTGAGTTTGAGGACGAAATGCGGCTTGTAGCGGCGCTTTCGCCAGGCTTCGGCTATGTTGGCGCAGACCGAACGGGACGATCGTCGAACTTGATCCACCATCGAGAATCGCTCTTCAGGGGGAAATGCCTTCGTCAGCTCGAAAATGCGCATGGCCGCTTCCATGGCTGTTTGGTAAACACGCAATTCTCGGCAGCTCCTGATCGTTCCCATCTACTGGTCCGCCTCTTCGCCTCTTCGCCTCTTCGCCTCTTCGCCTCCGCGCCTCTTCGCCTCCCCGCCTCTTCAGCTGTTCGCCCCGCGCCACGCGCGTCCCATGGCGTCCGCCGCGCGGATGGCGTCGGCGACCATGGCGGGCGTGACCTCGAACGGCTCGTTGTGGATGGTTTCGCCTTTGGCGGTGGTGCGGGTGGCGATCTGCTGGAGTACCTCTGCGGGCATCTGGGCAAGGCCGATGTCGGCCAGGGTGAGGGGGAGACCGACCTCGGTCGAGAAGGCGAGGACTTCCTGCATCAAGGGACGGGGCTTGCCTTCGAGAATGAGCTGCACGAGGACCCCGTAGGCGACCTTCTCGCCGTGGAAGAACGGATGGGTGGCCGCAGCCGCGGTCAAGCCGTTGTGGACGGCATGGGCGGCGGCAAGGCCGGAGGATTCAAAGCCCAGGCCGGAGAGCAGGGTGTTGGCTTCGACCAGTCGCTCGAGCGCCGGAGTCACGACCTGCAGCTCGACGGAGCGGCGGGCTTCGGCGCCGTCGGCGAGCAGCGTGCGATAGCACAGTTCGGCCAGGGACAACGCCGACTGGGTAGAGGCGCCACCGCGCATGTTCTTCACGTTGCCGTCCACGCAGGTCTTGGCCTCGAACCAGGTGGCCAGCGCGTCGCCCATGCCTGCCACCAGCAGACGCGGCGGGCTCTGGGCGATCACCTGGGTGTCCACCAGCACCAGGTCCGGGTTCTTACCGTAGATCCGGTATTCCTGGAAGACGCCGTCGTCGGTGTAAATCACCGACAGCGCGCTGCACGGAGCGTCGCTCGAGGCGATGGTGGGGCAGTTGACCACGGGAAGGGAAAGGCCGTCGGCAGCGGCCCGTGCGGTGTCGAGGACCTTGCCGCCCCCGGCGCCGATGATGACGCGGGCCTGGTGTTCTCGGCCGGAGGCTTTGACTCGCTCGATCTCTGTGACCGAGCATTCCCCGCCGAAGCAGTGAATGTGGTGGTCGATGCCGGCCGCGCCGAGCGTGCGGCGCCAGGTCTCGGAAAGCAGCCGAACCGCGCTCTTGCCGGCCACGATCAGCGCCGGGCCTTGGAGGCCCACCGTCTTCATTTCCTGCCCGAGAGACTCGGTGGCGTTCTTGCCCTGGGTGTAGCGGCTGGGGGACGAGAATACGGATAGCATGTCAGTTCCTCCCTCCGACCACCGGCAAACGCTGCGGCAGCACGGTGATTTCGAGCGGCAGAGTGCCAAGCGACTCGCCGTCGACTTCGATTTTCACCGGCTCGTCCGACTCGGCGAGCAGCCTTTGTGCCCGGAAGTGGTGCACCTTGGGGTGCTGGTAGACGTTGTCGGAATACAGCACTCGGAAGTCACGGATCACCTGGAGTTGGTTCATGTAATCGATGACGGTGACCTCGAGGACTCCGTCATCGAACTTCGCCGTGGGGCAGGCCTGCATGCCGCCTCCGTGGAATCGGCCGTTGCCGACGGCCACATTGTAGATCGAAAACGGTTGCGGCTGCGCAACGCCGTCGAGGGTGAGGCGGACGCGTTTGCGGCGGTAGCGGACCAGGGCTACGGCCGTGGCCCACAGGAAGGCGACGGCGCCGCCGAGCGGGGTGAGAAAGTTCTTCGCGCCTGAGGCCACCTCGCAGCCCATGCCGAAACTGAGCAGGTTGACG
>JACQDI010000048.1 GCA_016201195.1 Acidobacteriota bacterium
CGAGCCGGCAGAAGCGCGTCGCCGTGCCGCTCGAAACGGCGTCCACATGATATACCAGATCGATCCAGGAATTCGGAAACTCCCGCACCTCGATCACGTACTCCTGGTTGGGCGCCACGCGGTCGGGGGTGAACCCCACTCGGATCTCCGGCTGCGTCGCCGCCCTCACCGCCGGCGCGCCCCGCTGGTAGACCTCATAGATCATCTCGCCCGTTCGTTCCTGAAAAAAGGCGACCTGGCTCATCTCGATGCCGCTGTCGGCCAGGGCAAAGAACTCCCGCGCCGGCGTCGGAAACAGGGTGCGCTGCGGACTGTGCAGTAAAAATACATTGTTAGGGTTGCGCATGAGCGCGGCGAGCCGCTGCACTTCTCGCTGATGGCCGGGATCGTCGGGCGCCCGCAGAGCGAAGAAGATGTCTTCGACCTTCAGCCTCCAGCGTTTGCCGAGAAATGCGACGGGGTGCGAGAATCCCCAGTCGAGCGCGTAGAGCGCGTGCTGGGGGTTCCGGGCGAGATAGGGGACCAGCCGGTAGGCGGCATCGCTGAAGCCGCCGGTGCCCCCGGTGCGCGTGTAGATGGCCAGGTGCCGGGCGTTCACCAGAAGATTGACCCCGATCACTGCCAACACCACGGCCACGGCGGCCGCCCGGGGGAGCAGGCGCGGCCATCGCTCGGCCGGCGTCCACAGCGAAACCGCGAGGAACAGCAGCGGGAACGGCTGGACCATGATCACGTGGTGGGCGCTTGCCCCGCCGCCCAAGGACACAAACATGCAGGCGTAGATAAGGATTGAGAGCAGCAGCGGAAACAACAACCCGCGGCGCGGGCGCCCTTTGGGCGTCAGCCAGAGGGTCAACGGCAGAGCCAGCAGGGCCAGCTTGAGCAGCGGCAGTTGGATCGTTTCGCGCTGCCGTCCCATCCGGTATATCCAGTCGGCCAGGCGGGGAAAGGCGATATCGTGAGCCGCCGGCGACGACTCGAGGTGGTCCTCGCCCGCCAGGTCCAACATGTACGTGCCCCAGAACGTAGTCTGCGCTTGCAGGATTTTGGACCAGCGAACCTCGAACCGCCCTTGCTCGCGCCAGGTCGGTCCCTCCTGGTTCACATTGTAATGAAGAAAGGGCGCGGCGCCGAGCAGCAGCGCAGCCACCGCGATCGGAAGCGCCGCGCGATTGGACCGCAGCCGTTGCAGGGTCTCCCCGGGAAACAGCAGTACCACGCTTGCCCCCAGCCCCGCCAGGAACCACGCGAAGTTCGCCTTGTCCCACACTCCCAGGCCAAACAGGAACATGCCGCCGGCGAGCGCCCACAGGGATCTCGTGTCTAGCCAGCGCGTGAGCAGGCACAGTCCGCCCATCTTGAAAAAGTGCATCAGGGCCACCGGCCCGTAGTCGAGGCGGATGGTCTGAACGAAGCTCGGGTCGGTCGAGATCAGGCCGGTTGTGAGCAGCGCGATGGCAGGTCCGTAGAAGCGGCGGACGAATCGGAAGATCATCCACACCGTAGCCAGTCCGGCTACGATCCCGAACGCCCGGTAGCCTGGCACGCCCCACGGAACCACCAGGAACCACCACTTCAGCAGCCAGCCTTTGAGGGCGCCCACGTAAGACATGATCATCACCGGGTACCGCCGCCCCTGGATCTCCAGACTGAAGGCGGGCTCGTAGGCGTGCGGAACCAGCACCCCGACGTGGAGCAGCTCGTCTTGTTGTGGTCCGGGCAAGTGGATCCAAGCCGCCGCGAAAAACAGAAACGCCGCCAGGCTCGCGGCGACGACGATCGCTTCGACTCGGGACCTTTCACGCATGACGCCGGTTATCTCACCACGGTAATCGAGCCGTGGGCGGGCCGCCACTCGCCGCCACTCGCCCGGATGAAGATCACGCGCACCGTAGCCGCCGGATGGTCGGCCGGCACGGTGATCCGGGCGCGACCCTGGGCGTCGAGCCGGCAAAACCGCGTCGCCGTGGCCCGGGGAGACCGCTCTAGTTGATACACCACGTCAATCCAGGAATTGGGGAATTCGCGGACCTCGATCGCGTATTCCTGCTTCGGCGCCACGCGTTGCGGCGTGAACAGTACGGGGATCTCCAGCGCTGCGCCGGGGCCCACGGGCGCTCCGGCTTGCTGATATACCTCATAGGTGATCTCGCCCGAACGCTCCTGGAAGACGGCCACCGGCCGCATCTCGATTCCCGAGCCGGCGAGCGCGAAGAATTCCTGGGCGGGCGTCGGGTAAAAGGTTCGCTGCGGGCTGTGCAGGAGAAACAGATTTCGGGGATCTCTCATCAATTCGCCGAGCTTCTTCACCGCTTCCGCGTGTTCCGGGCCTGGCGGCGTGTTCAGCGCGAAAAAGAAATCATCGACGTTCAATTTCCAGCGCGCACCGACAAACTGGACCGGGTCGGAGAAGCCCCAGTCGATGGCGTAGAGCTTGCGGCCGCGATTCTCTGCGAGATAGGGAACCAACCGGTTTGCGGCCGGGATTCTCCGCGAGATAGGGAACCAGCCGGTACACGGCGTCGGTAAACCCACCCGTGCCGCCGGTGCGGGTATAAACCGCGAGGTGGCGGGCGTTCAGGGAAACGTTGACGGCGACGGCAGCGATCGTCGCCGCGGCGGCAGCAAGCCTCCAGCGAGGCCAGCGCTCGGCCGGGGTCCACAGAGATTCCGCGAGAAACAGGAGCGGGAACGGTAGCAGTATGGTCACGTGATGCACGCTCGCCCCCCCGTCAAACGAGACGAACATGCAGGCGTAAATCAGAATCGACAGCAGGAGGGGAAACAGCAGCCGGCGTCGGGGGTGCCCCCTCGGCGCGAGCCAGAGATTCAGAGGCAGCGCCAGCAGGCCCAGGCCGAGCAGGGGCAGGAGAATGGTCTGACGGCAGCGGCCCAGGCGGTACATCCAGTCGGCGAGCCGGGGGAAAACCACATCATGCGCCGCCGGCGAGGAGTCGAGGTCGTCACCCCCCGTCAACTGCAACATGAAATCGCCCTCGAAGGTGCTCTTGGACTGGTGGAGTTTCGACCAGCGAAACTCGAGTTGCCCGTGCTCGCGCCAGGTCTGGCCGCTCCGCGCCAGGTTGTAGAAGACTAGCGGCGCCGCGCCAACCAGCAACGCCGCCGCCGCGATGGGAAGCGCCGCGCGATCCCCCCGCAGGCGTTCGAGCATTTCCCTCGGAAACAGCAGCACCAGCGTCGCCCCCAGCCCGGCCAGAAACCAGATGAAATTCGCCTTGTCCCACAGCCCGAGGCCGAACAAAAACATGCCCCCCGCGAGCGACGCCCGTGATCGGCTCTGGAGCCAGCGCGCGAGCAGGCACAATCCGCCCATCTTGAAAACATGCATTAGCGATACCAGCCCCCAATCGAGCCGCATCGTATGCGTGAAGCTGGGGTCGGTCGAGAACAAGGCGGTTGTCAGCAGGGCGACAGGCCGGCCGTAAAAGCGGAGAACGAACCGGTAGGTCATCCAGAGTGTCGCCAGGCCGAGCACGATTCCGAATGCCCGATGGCCCGGCACGCCCATGGGGACCACCAGGAACCACAGCCGAAACAGCCATCCCCGGAGGGCGCCGACATACGAAAACAGCATGACCGGAAGCTTGCGGCGGCCCAGCGCGAACGCAACCGGGTTGTCCGCAACCAACACCGGCA
>JACQDI010000695.1 GCA_016201195.1 Acidobacteriota bacterium
CGCATCCAAGAGGGCCAGTGGCAAACAAAATGCACGCAGGCTGTTTCCATTTAGTTTGGAAATGACAAAGATGACAATCCATCGTTTCATGGTCTTCCTTGCGTCGGCGGCGCTGTGGGCGCAGGCGCCCACCGGCATTCTGTCCACGGTGGCGGGCAACGGCGCGGCCGGCTACAGCGGCGACGGCGGACCGGCCACCAGCGCGTCGCTGGCGTTGGCACCCACGCGCCAGGAGCCGGGCCAGCCGGATGTCAGTGAGTTCGACCAATTCATGCACCTGGCGGTGGACCGGGCGGGCAACCTCTACATCGCTGACAACGGAAACCATCGCATCCGCAAAGTGACGCTTGCGGGCATCATCAGTACTGTTGCTGGCAACGGCGTCCGAGGATTCGCTGGCGACATGGGCCCGGCGACTCAGGCGTCCTTGTACGGTCCGGCGGGAATCACCGTAGATCCGCGGGATGGGTCTCTCTACATCGCCGACGAGCAGAACAACCGGATCCGCCACGTGGCGCCGGATGGCATGATTCATACCATGGCCGGCGACGGCCGGCATGCGTTTTACACTCCCACCCAGGCGGCGACAGCCTCGCCCATGGACTGGCCCAGCAGCGTGCTCTTCGATCCCGCCAGCGCAACTCTTTACTTCGCGGAGGCCCACAGCAACCGCGTGCAGCGCAACTCTTTACTTCGCGGAGGCCCACAGCAACCGCGTGGGCAAGATCGTGGACAGCCGCTTTGTGACGGTGGCGGGCGCCAGCGATGGCTTTGAAGGGATGAGCGGGGATGGCGGGCCGGCCACCTCGGCGCGGATGCGCCTTCCGGCTGACCTGGCGATGGACAGCAAGGGCAACCTCTACGTAGTGGATCAGCGCAATCACCGGGTGCGGCGCATTGCGCCGGACGGGACCATCACCACGGCAGCGGGCAACGGGAACGGTCACATGTCGGCCGGCTACGGGGGAGACGGCGGTCCCGCTACCGCCGCCCAAATGAACCACCCCTCGTCAGTGGCGGTGGACGCCGCGGGCAATATCTACATCGCCGACATGATGAATCACCGGGTCCGCCGGGTTACACCGGACGGGAAAATTGCCACAGTGGCGGGCAACGGAACTGCGGGCTACAGCGGCGACAGCCGCCCGGGACCATCCGGCCAGCTTAACTTCCCCAGCGGATTGGCGCTCGATGCAGCGGGAAACCTGTACATCGCCGACTGGCTGAATTTTCGGGTCCGGAAACTATCGTTTGCCCCGGTCGTAACTGGCATCAGCAACGGGGCGAGCTTTGCGCCGGCGGACGTGGTGGGCGTGGCGCCAGGGTCGTGGATTTCGATTTTCGGCTCGGCACTGGCGGCTGGCGAGGTGGTGGCTTCTGCGATTCCCTTGCCCAATGTGCTGGGATCCACCATGGTGAAGATCAACGGGACAGCCATCCCGCTCAACTACGTGAGCCTCGTTCAGATCAACGCGCAGGCGCCGGTCGACTTGCAGCCCGGCCCGGCGACACTCACTGTGAGCAGCGCGGGAGTGGAGACGGCGGCCATTTCGCTGCTGGTTGCAGCGGCTGGTCCGGGGATTTTCAGCTATGGGCAGCACCGGGCGGTGGCCACGCATGCCGACGGCGCGCTGATCACTGTTGAGAGTCCTGCTGAGGCGGGAGAGACGATCATTGTCTACCTGAGCGGTGTGGGCCCGGTCAGCCCGCAGCCCGGCACGGGGCAGGCGTCAGGGGCGTCGCCGCTTTCGCGGGCGACTCTTCCCTTCTCCGCGACCATCGGGGGGCGGGAAGCGCCGGTCGACTTTCTGGGGATGACGCCGTTTCTGGTGGCTCTGGCGCAGGCCAATATTCGAGTACCGGCGGGCGTGGGCCTTGTCACCGCAGAGACGCATTACGCGCTCGAGACGCGCCCGCGGGGCTGAAACTGGGCAGCCACCGTTCGGGCCCGAAGGTGCTGATTTCCAAGATAAAGCTGCTTGACTCTGGCAGGGAATGTGTGGAACAATCCTTCAGGTCAGAGGAGGTCACAATGCGGGTCCTTTGCCTTTGTCTGGGCATGGTTTTGCTCATTGCGTTGGAGATTCCGCAGGCAAAAGCGCAGGTCAACAGCAGCGTTCTGAACGGGGTGGTGCTGGACGCCACCGGGTCGGTGGTGCCTCAGGCCGGCGTCACGGCGACGGCGGTCGCCACCGGGTTTTTGCGGTCGGTGAAAACGAACGAGGTCGGGGTCTACTCGATTCCGGACCTGCCGCCCGGGATATACGACGTCTCAGCGGAGGCGTCGGGGTTCAAGAAGGCGATCATCACCGGCGTGCGACTGTTTGTGGGGCAGGCGGCGACGCAGGAGATTCGCCTGGAGCTCGGGGCGGTGGCAGAATCGGTGGTAGTGACGGGCGAGGCACCACTGCTCTCGGAGACGAAGTCCCATGTGGGCACGGTCATCGAAGGCAAGCTGCTCACGGACATCCCGCTCAACGGGCGGAATTTCTTGCAGCTTAACCTGCTGTCACCGGGCGTGACGCGGTCGAAAAACAGCAACACGTTTGACGCGGTTCAGATCGATCCGACCGCGGCCAGCTTCAATGTCAACGGCCAGAAGGGGGACTACAACCTCTACCTCCTCGACGGCGCTACCATCAAGGAGTACCAGCACGGGAGCAACACGTTTTCGCCGAGCGTGGATGCGGTACAGGAGTTCCAGGTGACCACGAGCAACTACTCGGCGGCGTTCGGCTCGGAGGCCGGCGCGCAGGTGAACCTGGTGACCAAGTCGGGAACCAATTCGGTCCACGGCGTGGTCTACGAGTTTCTACGGAACAACAAGTTCGACGCCAATAACTTCTTCTCGCTGACGCACGGGGCGCCACCTTTCAAGCGGAACCAGTTCGGCGGCAACCTGGGCGGGCCCATCTGGCTGCCGAAGGTTTACAACGGCAAGGACCGGACGTTCTTCTTTGTTTCTTCCGAAGCGTTCCGCGAGGTGAAGAATATCCCGCAACAGGGCAATTATCCGACGCCGTCACAACTGGGCGGCAATCTTTCGACGTTGCTCGGCAGTCAGTTGTTCATCGATCCTTTCTCCGGGCAGCCATTCCCCAACGGCGTGATTCCGGAGAGCCGGATACCATCCACGCTACAGCCGTTCCTGCGCAACGGAATCGGGAAGGGCCCGTGGATCCCCGCGCCCAACTCCTCGGTACCCGGGTTCAACTTCTTCCGCGACGACGCGCGGAGGGTGGACGTCAACCAGGTGATCGTGCGGATCGACCAGAAGCTCAGCGACAAAATGCTGCTCTACGGCCGCTACGCGCTCAACGACACGGACCGCCGGGACCCGAACCTGAACCCGAATTGGAACGTGAACCAGCAGAACCGCGGCCAGTCGGCAAGCGGGCATCTTACGCGAACCATCACGCCGAACCTGCTGGCAGACGTGACGTTCGGCTACTCGCGTTTCATCCAGTCAGTGAGCCCCAGCACGGCGTTCCAGAATGACATCTCGAACCAGATCCTCAAGATCAAAGGCCTGGCGACGATTCCGGATTCCTGGGGATCGCCGGTATGGAGCGTGACCGGATTCTCGAACCTGGGCGAGGTCCACTACGGGCCGCGGCTGTGGCAGCTCGAGATCTACGAGTGGCATCCCGCGTTCACGCTGAACAAGGGCAAGCACACCATCAATTTCGGCACGGAGTTCAAACGGCACCTCGACAACTTCGACGAGATCTTCCGGACTAACGGCATCTGGAACTTTGACGGGCGGTTCACCAACTACGCGCTGGGAGATTTTCTCATCGGACTGCCATCGAACGTCAACACGTCGCCGGACGGGTTCCTCCCGCTCATGCGCTACACCTCGATCGCGCCCTACGTGCAGGAGGACTGGAAGGTGACCTCCAACCTGACGCTGAACCTGGGCGTGCGCTACGAGTGGACCGGTGTGCCTTTCTCCTCGAACCGCAGCATCTCGGACCTCTACTTCCCGCCGGGCTACGCTTCACCCAAGCTCGTAGTTTCGGAAGGGGCCGGCCCGATCATCTACCACGGGGTGCAACAGACGCTATTCAACGGGATTCCGTTCGTAACGGCGAGCTCGGTGGGGCTGCCGGGACCGCTGGCCTTTAACGACAACAACAACATCGCGCCGCGGTTTGGGTTCGCCTACAAGATTCCGCGCCTGTCCAGCACGGTGGTGCGCGGCGGCTACGGGATTTTCTACCAGCGTGACATCGTGGACAAGTGGGTGGAGGCGTCGGTGAACCCACCCTTTGTCCGTAGCAACAACACGGTCCTCGACTCGACCAACTTCCGCGGCTTCGACTGGTTCGATCCGGCCAAGGGGGCGGCGGCCGCCTCGGCGCAGATCTTCGCCAATGGCAGTAATTACACGGCGGCGATGATGCAGTCGTGGAACTTTACAGTCGAACGCACCGTGGCACGGACGCTGATCTCAGCGGCCTATGTGGGCAACAAGGTGCAGCACCTGGCGAGCATCGCGCAGCCCAACCAGCCGCGCCCCGGACCCGGCGCGTTCCAGCCGCGGCGGCTGTTCCCGGATTGGGGCACGCTCTTCGTCGCGGGTTACAACGGCAACTCGACCTATCACTCCGGCCAGTTCAAAGTGCAGAGGCCGTTTTCGCGCGGCTTCACGATGCTACTCGGCTACACATGGAGCAAAGCCATCGACGATACGGGTGGAACCTTCGTGGGAGAGGCCGACCGCGGCAATGCCTTCCAGAACAACTTTGACTTCAAATCGGAGAAGGGCCCGGCAGGTCAGGATATCCGGCACCGCTTCGTGCTGAGCTACGTCTACGAGTTGCCGTTCGGAAAAGGCAAGCCGCTGCTGAACCGCGGCGGCGCGGCCAATCTTTTATTCGGGGGGTGGCAGATCAACGGCATCACCACGTTCCAATCCGGGAGCCCGTTCACGGTGACGCAGTCGTTCAACGGCGCGAACGTCGACGGAGGGCAGCGCCGACCCGACTTGATCGGCAACGCGAACGGGCTGTCGCACAGCCGCCCGCGCGGCCAGCAGGTGGCGCAGTTCTTCGACACCACGGCGTTCCGCGAGAACCGCCCGGCTGACGTCGTCAACGGACCCTTCCGCTTCGGCAATGCGGGACGCCACATCGTGATTGGGCCCGGGATCAACAACTGGGACTTCGCCGCCTATAAGGCGTTTCCGTTCACCGAGTCGAAGCAACTGCAGTTCCGCGCGGAGTTTTTCAACCTCTTCAACCACCCGATCTTCGCCAACCCCGGCTCGACGCTGGGCACGCCGCAGTTCGGGAGGCTTTCGGCGACGTCGGTCGATCCGCGGGATATTCAGTTCGCGTTGAAGCTCTATTTTTAGCGCCGTATGTTTTGGGCTGTCTTTTTTTTTCTGGTGGTGTGCCTGCCGGACCTGCGAGGCCAGTCCAGAGAGTCTGAGATCGCGGCCCACATACGGCTGGCCGGCGAGGCGAACGCCCGCCAGGACCTGGAGACCGCCGCCGCAGAGTACGGCAAAGTCATCGTCCTTGAGCCGCGCCACGCTGAGGCGCACGCGCGGCTGGGGATGGTCTACCAGAACCTCGGCCGGCTACCGGAGGCTGTGGGCGCCCTCGAGAAGGCAATCGAGATCGATCCGGGGCTGCCGCGGGTTGGCGTGCTGCTGGCCTTTTCCTACATGGGGCTCGGAAAAAACCGCGAGGCGATCCCACAACTGGAAAAAGCGTTCGCCGTCGAAGACGAGCCAGCTATGCGGTCGGTGGTAGGGCAGAGGCTGGTCGAGTGCTACTTTGCTGTGGGCGACGAGGAGAACGGGCTGGCCGTCGTCGACAAGCTTCGCCGGCTCGCGCCGGATGATCCCGACGTGCTCTACACGGCATCGAAGGTTTACGCTAACCTGTGGAACACCGCGGTGCAGCGCATGCTCGCTAAGGCGGCCGCCTCCTACCGCGTGCACCAGGTTCTTGCGGAGGTGTTCGAGGCGCAGGAAAAATACGGCGACGCAGCGAAGGAGTACCGGCAGATCATCCGCATGGAGCCGCAGTTGCCGGGAATGCATTACCGGCTGGGACGCATGATTCTGCGCAGCGCGCCGGGGGCCGAGGCGGACTCGCAGGCGCTCACCGAGTTTGAAAAGGAACTGGAGATCAACCGGTTCGACGCTGCCACTCACAGCGAAATTGGGGAGGTGCACTTGCGGGCGGAGCGAACGGCTGAGGCGCTGCGATATTTTTCCCGAGCCGCCGAGCTGCGGCCGTCCTACGCACCGGCCCGCGTCGGGCTGGCCAAAGTGTTCCTGGCTCAGAAAGAGTTCTCCAAGGCGGTGAAGCAACTCGAGGCGGCCAGCCTGCTGGCCCCGCAAGATGAGGCCATCCCCTATAATCTCATGGTCGCCTACCGCAGCCTCGGCCGCGTTGCGGACGCGAAGCAGGCCTTCGACAGCTTCCAGAAGCTCAAGGCGCAGAAGCAGCAGAACCAGGCCTCCATTCTGAACCAGCTCAAAGGGGTGCCCATCCAAGGGTCGGGAAAAGAGCCGTGACGCGCGCGCTGGCGGTGTTGCTGCTGCTCGCCGCGACGGCTGACGTCGCCGATATCACCTTCGTCGATGTGACTCGCCAGGCCGGCCTGACGGCGAAGACCACCTTCGGCTGCGAGCAGAGCAAGAAATACATCCTGGAGACCACCGGCGGCGGCGTGGCCTTCATCGATTACGACAATGATGGCTGGCCGGACATTTTCCTGGTGAATGGCTCGCGCCTCGAAGGCTTCGGCGGCGGGCCCGAGCCGATCAACCACCTCTACCGCAACAATCACGACGGGACGTTTACGGACGCCACGCGGAAGGCCGGCCTCGCGCGATCGGGCTGGGGCCAGGGAGTATGCGCCGGCGATTACGACAACGACGGCAACACCGACTTGTTCGTCACCTATTGGGGTCGTAATGTCCTTTACCGCAACAACGGTGACGGCACCTTCACCGACGTGACGGCGCGCAGGGGCCTGGTCGGCCGCCGCACGCGGTGGGGCAGCGGCTGCGCCTGTCTCGATTACGAC
>JACQDI010000672.1 GCA_016201195.1 Acidobacteriota bacterium
AGCACCACCGGCACGGCGCCAGAAGCAACGCCGTCGGGCACCTTGGCGTTGACCTGCAACACGCCGGCGACCAAGCCGGGCGCCGCCCCGGCGTAGAGAATGTCGGCGTCCAGGCCGCCAATCTTGACCGACACCGACAGCAGCGGCTTTGGGAAGGTTCCGGCCGCCAGCTTGCCATCCGTGCCGCCTGGGGTGGTCTGGCCTTCGCCGGTCCCAAACAGCACCACGATGGAGCCCTTGTCGGCCGGGTTCGCTGCTGCGTTCACCGACGAATCCTGGTTGAGGATCGCCCCGCCGCCTTTGCCCGAGGCGTTCAGCGAGAACAGAGCCGGGGCCGCTGCGGCCACGGGCAAGGAAACGCCGGTCGAGCGCCGGCCCTGGTACTCGATTTGCAATTGCGTGCTCGACTTGCCGGCCACCGCGTAGGGCACAATGGCGCTGGTCTGATTCGCCGACACGTAGATCAACGGCGAAGGGGTCCCATCGAACAGTACCTGCGCGTCGGACAGAAAGGTATCCACAAAGCCAGCCCGGGTAAGGCTGAGGCCGACCAGCGTGGCGGGTCCCATGCCGGTGCCGAACAGGGTCACGATCTCGCCGGCCGCCACCGGACCGCCCAGGAAGCTGGCCGCGTTCACGACACCGGCGGCGGTGATGGCGGGGTTAGGGCCGGGGAGCGTGGTGGTGACCAGACGGCGAAGCAGATTGCCGGCTTTGTCATAAGTGTAAAAAATGGACTTGCCCGAGCCGTAGGTGACGCGCACCAGGCGTCCGGCGTCGTCGTAGGCGTAGTTGACGGTGTCGGCGAAGCAGAAAAGGGTGAGGAACAGAACTGCAACGGGATAGATCCTTCTCATTTGTGGGTCTCCAGAGATGAAAGCAGATTACACTTCTCAATTCCCGAAGTCAACGGGGGAACACGGCGGAACACGGCTGGAACACAGTCGAGGCGGGGGCTGTGCTAGGATGAGTGTTTGCCAGGTTCCGGGCTCCGTGCAGCGGGAAGCTGCAAACCCCGCCAGGTCCGGAAGGAAGCAACGGTAGTGGCCCACCCCGCGTGCCGCGGATCACCCGGAGCTTGGCAGTTAGGAACAGCCGGCTCCTCCGTGTACCAGGTCATCGCGCGAAAGTATCGGCCGCAAACCTTCCAGCAGGTAGTCAACCAGGAGCACGTCAAGCAGACGCTGGAGAACGCCATCGCGGGGGGGCGGGTGGCGCACGGGTATATCTTCGCCGGGCAGCGGGGGACGGGGAAGACGACCGTGGCGCGGATCCTGGCCAAGTCGCTCAATTGCCATAAAGGTTCGACCGCGACCCCGTGCCTGGAGTGCCCGAGCTGCAAGGAGATCGCGGCCTCCAGCTCGATGGACGTGATCGAGATCGACGCCGCCTCGAACCGCGGCATCGACGATGTGCGCGAGCTGCGGGAAAACGTGCGATATCGCCCCGCGCGCGACCGCTACAAGGTGTTCATCATCGACGAGGCGCACCAGATCACCGACGCCGCGTTCAACGCCCTGCTCAAGACGCTCGAGGAACCGCCCGAGTGGGTCGTGTTCATGCTCTGCACCACGGAGGCGCACAAGATCCCGGCCACCATCGCCTCGCGCTGCCAGAATTTCACCTTTCAGATGGTGGATTTCGAGCACGTGGTGGGGCACATGCGGTGGATCTGCGAGCAGGAAGGCATCGAGGCGGAGCCGGATGCGCTGTCAATCATCGCGCTCGCCGGCGACGGCAGCATCCGGGATTCGCTTTCCACCCTCGACCAGGCGATCGCCAGCTTCGGCAAGACCCTGCACGCGGGCGAGGTGCGGCAGTTGCTCGGGGTGGTGTCGAGCGAGGTGCTGGATGAGGTGAGCGGAGCGCTGGTGGAGCAATCCCCGGCGCGGATGCTGGAGCTGGTCGAGCATTTGACCGCGCAGGGGCAGAACCCGCAGCACTTCTGCCGGGAGCTGGCGCGGTTCTTCCGCAACCTGCTGGTGGCGCGTGTGGTGGGGGCCGACTCGCGGCTCATCGCGGCCACGGGTGAGGAGCGGAGACGGCTGAGTGCTCTGGCGCCGCAATTCTCGGAAGAGGATCTGACAAGATATCTGCAATTGGTGTTGAACCTCTACAGGGATTTGCAGCACGCGCCACACCCGCGCTTTCACCTGGAGATGGGACTGCTCAAGCTGGTGCACGCGGGACGGCTGGTGTCGATTGAGAAGGCTCTGGCGGCGGCTTCCGGACGGCCCGGGCCGCCCCCGGCTCCGCCCGCCGGGCCGGCCCGACCCCAGGGGGTGGTGCGCAGCGGGACGCACGCCGCAGCGCAGCCGCCGCCGGCTGCCGTGCAGTCAACCCGGCCTGCCGCGGCCCGAGGTTTTCACGGCCGCCTGGTAGAAGCCCTGCGCGAGCAAGGCGAGGAGTTCGCCGCCGACGCGGTAGCCCACTCCACGGTTGACTGCGCAGAGGGCGTGGTAACCATCCAGGCCCCGGCTGATCAGCAGTTTCTGCTGGAAACGGCGGACCGAACCCTTACCCAGGCGGCCGAGCGGCTGCTGGGGCGGCGGGCGCAGATCCGTGTTACACTGGCCGAACAAACAAATCGCCCGGCGAATGTTTCGCCGCCCCGGGGGGCGAGCGAAGCCACCGCCCGCGCCCTGGCCCATCCGCAGGTCGAGCGCTTCCGCGCTGCGTTCGGCGGCCAGGTTCGCGAGGTGCGCGATTTGAAGGAGACATAAACCGTGAGAATGCCCGGCAACATGCAGGCCATCATGAAGCAGGCGCAGAAGATGCAGGAGCAACTGCAGGAGCAGATCGCCGCCATCCGCGTGGAGGCCTCGACCGGCGGCGGCATGGTCACGGTGAAGATGGACGGCCAGAAACACGTACTGGAGGTGAAGATCGACCCCGAGGCCGCCGGCGACGTGGAGATGCTGCAAGATATGGTGCTGGCCGCCTTCAACGAAGCCGCCAAAAAGGTGGACGAAGAAGCGCAGTCGAAGATGGGGGGGATGCTGGGGGGAATGGGGCTACCACCCGGAATGCTCTAGGAGAAGTAGGCAGTGGGCGGTAGGCAGTAGGCAGCCGGGAGCCCGCTTTTACTGCCTACTGTCTACTGCCTACTGCCTACTGTATTTATGGACTTTGCCGAACCGATGGCTCGTTTGATCGACGAGTTCAAGCGCCTTCCGGGCATCGGGCAGAAGTCCGCGCAGCGGATGGCGTTCCATATCCTGCGGGTGTCGCGCGAAGAGGCGGAACGGTTGGCGCAGGCGGTGCTGGACGTCAAGGACCGTATGCGGCTGTGCGAGATGTGTCACAACATCTCCGACGCCGAAACATGTTCTATCTGTTCTGATTCTAGTCGTAATCAAAAAGTTTTATGTGTCGTAGAGGAGCCGAGGAACATAATTGTAATAGAGAGGACCGGGCAGTTTCAGGGCCTCTACCACGTGTTGCACGGCAGCCTCTCCCCTCTGCGGGGAATAGGACCCGAGCAGTTGAAAGTAAAGAGCTTGCTGGAAAGGCTG
>JACQDI010000673.1 GCA_016201195.1 Acidobacteriota bacterium
CCGAGGGGGATGGTTTGCCCCATCCAGTTGGCCGGATCCGTCCACAGCACGGGCCGCGTTCCCATGGCGTGAACCAGGTCCGGGAGGTCCCAATGCAGCAGGAAGCCGGGGATCATCGCATCGAAAAGGTTGGTGTTGAGCGGGCCATCCATGGCAGCGCTGAGACTGTGGGGCGTGTGGTCGAGCCAGAGTTTGCCGATCCTTTGGTCCACGGCGGCCGCCAGCAGGAGCCAGATGCCCTTCACATCGCGGGCGGCGGCGCGGATGGATGCCGCGTCCACGTCGTCACGGCTGCTGAGAAAGTCGACGCCGCGCAGGATATCATGAGTGCGCATCGCCGGCAGATTGCGGCCGATCGAGTCGGCGCGGGAGTTGGCCTGCCAGTTTCCGAGGTAGGGACGGTTGTCATAGCTCGACGGCGAGTCGCGCGGCTCGAGCTCGAGAACGACGTTTCCCCTTGCGGCTGCCGCTGCCGCTAGCGCCGCGCTTGAGCGATCCTTTACGAGCAGGAGCGCCGGCTTGCGTCCGGAGGAGCCGGGAAGGTACAACGTGCCGCCAATGGAAACGCCGGGCTCGCTTTCCAGGCTAATGCGTATACGCGCTTTCTGTTCTTCCAGAGTCTTATGCGCCGGCGGGCGGCGATCGGAGGGGACTTGGAGCCGGCGCAGTTCCGCGAGCAGTTCCGGAATGCCGCGCGGCTGTTTCCGCGCGTGGAACTCTTCCCGAATTACCTCGTAGAGCTTGCGGCTGCCCGGTTCGTCCTCCACCTGGCCGGACTTGGTTACTTGTAGTTCATAGTCCGGATAAAGGGGCGCCTGCTGCTCATGTGCGTCGCCCTTGCCGTCTTTGAGCCAGCGGATCATCCATCCGTAAATCTGTTCGCGAGTTTCGAGCGGGGTGCCGTGCGGACCGGGCCCGATAAAGAATTGCACCTTGTCTTCCGCGCCGTAGAGACGGTACCAGCGCCGGGCTTCTTCGTAGACCAGCTTGGCGCCGGCCGGCGTGAAGTAATCGCCCTCCGTCGCCAGGATGAGCCAGGGCGTGTTTCCCGAAACTTCCAGGAAATCGGCGTGGTCGAGGCCGGCGGCAAGAAATTGGGGCAGGCTCATTTCCGAGTCGGGGTCGGGACCGGCAAACAGCAGCCGGAAGGAGTTGAGAAAGCAGGCGGGGGCAGCCGCCTTCACGCGCGGGTCGAGGGCGGCGATGTAGGTGGTCAGGCATCCGCCCCCCGAACATCCCGCGGCTCCGGCGCGGCCGGGATCCACCTCGGGCCGGCTCAGCAGATAGTCGAGCGCGCGCATGGCATCCCAAATGAAATACCTCGCCACGCACTGGCCGATCAGGATGCTCTGGGCTCCGGCCTGGAGATGCTCGTTCGCGCAACAGCCGCCGATGCCCCTGCCGACGCGGCGGTCGTAGGCTTGCATGCGTTCGCCCAAGCCCACGGGATCGTACGCCAGCGCGACAAATCCTTTCGCGGCCAGGTTGGCCGCCATCCTGTGGTTCTCGGTCTTGCCGAGCGTGGTGTGTCCGGCCGACATCAGCACCGCGGGATAGCGGCCCGGCTGGTTAGGCCGGTAGAGGTTCGCGGTCACATAGTAATGCGGCAGACTTTCGAAGATGACCTTCTCCAGGGTATAGGACGCATTGCTGAGGCGGCCGGTGATGCGGGCGTTCAGCGGTCCACGGTAATCCGGCAGGCCGCCCAGGATCTCCAGGAGTTTTGCGCGGACCCATTGCCTGCGGCGTTCGGCATCGGCAGTGGTATGGATTTCGGCAATGGTGCTCTCCCGGCGCGTCAGGTGCTGCTGCGCCATCTGGTTCATCCATTGAAGCAGAGAGTCCTGGGCGGCCGGTAGGGGACGCAGCGAGATCGAACACAGCAGCGCAATTCTCGTCAGTTGCACCTATCACCTCGCCATGAGCCGCCGGGCATTTCCCTCGAACACCGCTTTCGTCTGCGCTTCCGTCAGGCCGGATTCCCGGGTTGCCGGTGTGGTTCCTTGCTTGTAAGTCACTATTGTAATCGCTCCCTTGGCGCTACACGAAGGGAACAGAGGCGGTTTAGCGGGGCGGGAGATGCTCGTAGATTGTTGGTTCTCCATAGGGGTTCGGTAAGACTCCGGCAGGGCAAACGCGACTTCGGGGCCAGTCTTACTTAGCAGCGCGCGACACGGCCAAGTGGACGGCCTGCTAGCTCGGCCTGGCGTGCATGACTTCCGAGTGGGCCGTTTCACGGAGAGCAACGCCCGTTGGCGCAGCGCCAGCCATCTGGGCCGCGCGTACGATTGAACCCGAATAAACCGTAACCTTGCCAAACGGCAAAGTTATGGTTTACTGAAACCTCGCAATACGGTGACAGAGGCTTCGAGACTGGTGACGTGGCGCAGGCTTCAGCCAGGCTGAGAGCCTGCCGGGTCGAGACTCGTCTCGACCCTTGTCCCGCAGCCAGCGGACGCCGAGACGAGCCTCGGCGCTGCGCGCAAGAGTGCGTGCGCCACGTCGGCGCACCCGTCAATGCATTTTGCGCGCCTCGGTAAGTCACACCATGATCGGCATGTGAGATAATCTACCAGGTCCATGCGGTGGCTGGCGTTGCTGGTTCTCGTGCCCGGCGCTGTGAGCGCCGATTTCGAACGGGAGGTTCGCCCGATTCTGGCTGCGAAGTGCGCGGCCTGTCATAGCGGCGAAGCGCCCCAGGGGGGTCTGTCGCTCGAAACCCCCGCCGCAATTTTTCAGGGAGGGCTGAACGGGCCGGCGATGGTTCCCGGCTCCAGCCGGGAGAGCCTGCTCATCCAGCGGGCCTCGGGCTTTCGCCCCCCGACCATGCCCACGACCGGCGATCACCTGAGCGAGCGCGAGCTGGGGATCCTGCGCGATTGGATCGATCAGGCGCGGCCGCTGGTCTCCGACGAGGTCTTCGTGCGACGGGCGTATCTCGACCTGTGGGGGCTGCTGCCCGCGCCCGAAGAGTGCGAGAAATTCCTTCGTGATTCCATGCCGAACAAGCGGGCCCGCCTGATCGACCGGCTGCTGGCGCATAACCGGAACTACGCCGAGCACTGGACCAGCTTTTGGAACGACCTGCTGCGCAACGACGAGGGCGTGATCTATCACGGGGCGCGGCAGTCGATCACCCCCTGGCTGCTGAAGGCTCTCGAAGACAACCTGCCCTACGACGAGTTCGTCCGCGACCTGCTCAATCCGCAGGGTAAAGACGGCCCGGAGGGATTTCTGATCGGGGTCAACTGGCGGGGCACGGTGAGCGCGAGCCAAACGCCGCCGTTGCAGGCGGCACAGAACAGCGCCCAGGTCTTTCTCGGCGTGAATCTGAAGTGCAACTCCTGCCACGACAGCTTCATCAGCCACTGGAAGCTCAAGGACGCCTATGGTCTGGCCAGCTTCTTTTCCGAGGAGGAGCTGGAGATCTACCGGTGCGACGTCAAGACGGGGGAGAAATCGCGTCCCAAGTTTCTGTTTCCCGAGCCGGGCGGGACGGAGGTGAGCGGCTCGCTGGCTGAGCGGCGGGCGGCGGCGGCGCGCCTGTTTACCGCGCCCGAGAACACGCGCTTCGCCCGCACGGTGGTGAACCGGTACTGGAAGCGGCTGCTGGGCAAAGGGCTGGTGGAGCCGGTGGACGACATGGACGGCAAGCCCTCCGATCCGGCGCTGCTGGAGTGGCTGGCCGCGGATTTTGCCGGCCACGGTTACGATCTGAAACACCTGTTGCGCAGGATTCTGAACTCGGAGGCCTACCAGCGTCCGAGCGTGCGGCGGATGACCGCCGAGCAATACGCCGACGCCATCTCGTCGATCACCGGCGAGTGGCGGGTGTTGCAGCCTTCGAAGGCAGGCCTGGGGGCGTACGCCCGCGAATGGCGGTTGAAATCGAGCCCGCTCACGCGCGCTCTGGGCCGGCCGATTCGCGACCAGGTGTTTACCGACCGGAACAGCGAGGCCACGACTTTGCAAGCGCTCGAGCTGGTGAATGGGGAAACCCTGTCCACACTGGTGCATCGCGGGGCCAAGCGGATGCTCGGGGAGCTGAAGCCGCCGCCGGCCAATCTGTTCGACAGCGGAGACGTGCGCTCCAACAAGGCGCCGGTCGATATCGACATTTCGGGAGCGAAGGAACTGCGCCTGCTGATCGAGGACTCTGATTCCTACGACCGGGCGCGCGTGGTGGCGGGCTGGGCCAAGGCGGAGCTGGCGGGACCGGGTGGAGCCGCGCCGCTCGAAGGGCTCGAGCGGTTGCCCATACCTTCTGAGAAGATCTACCCGCTCGACGGCAAGGGCTACACGCGGTTTCGGGCGGTGGCGGGCGTGGACCCGGGCTGCCTCAAGAGCGACATCAATCCGCGCGTACGCTTTTTTGTGTTCACCGAGGAGCCGGATCGGCGGCATTTGGTTCGCGTCGCCGAGACCACGCAGGTGCCTGTGAGCCGTGATCCCGACGAGTTGATCCCGCGGCTGTGGCGGCACGCGTTGGCGCGCGGCCCCACGCCCGAAGAGCGGCGCGTGGCGATCGAGTTTTGGGATGGTACATCGGAGGGACTGGAAGACCTGCTGTGGAGTATCTTCTTGTCTCCGGAGTTTCAGTTGATTCATTGACATGCTGATTTCACGCAAAGACGCAAAGGGCGCAA
>JACQDI010000713.1 GCA_016201195.1 Acidobacteriota bacterium
AACCAGGAAGGTCCTCGCCGAGCGCGCTCCGAAGCTGCCCAACCTGAGGCCACCACTACCCAGCGCCCGTACCGGCCGCGGGCCAGCCCGCATCATAGGCGTACCGCGTTCTTTTCGATGTACTCGTCAGCCTTCGACTTCGCCGGACGCCGCTGGTCGATGTAATAGAACCGTTCCGCGAACTCGAGGTTACGTTGCTTCCCGTATTCCCGGTGGTCGTCGAGAAGGAACTGGCGCACGTACGCGCGGTCGGCGGTGCGGTCATCGTTCCCGAGCAGCGGAAGCCGCTTTCCCTGCCGCGCGAGCTGCGCGCGAACGAGGGACCCGCGATTGCCATCACCCTGGGACTTGCATTCCACGATCGCGTCGATCTTCTTCTCGATGTGGGAACTGATATCGACCACGCGGTTGAACGGCTGTCCCGGCCGGGCGTAGAAGTAATAGCGTTCGTTCACCGCGTGCGGCTGTATTCCCGCTTCCATGTGTTCGTGGAAATCGTTCGGCATACTGGCCATCCAGCAGGCCTCTTCCACCGCGCGCCCGGTCACCCAGTGGTCGGGGTTCTCCTCCCCGTGCCCCCACGGGTTGAAGGAGATAATCGTGTCCACCTTGAGCATCCGGAAGATGAGAATCAGCCGGCCGCGAAGGTCGATGTAGGAGATGCCGTCCATGTCGTGGTTCTGGTAGTAGAAGTCAAACACATCTTTGAACCCAAGGGCCGCGGCCATCCGGAAGTGGTCCTGTTCGTTGCTCAGAATGTTTTCGGCGGTGCTGTGCCCGCCGCATTTCTCGTCGTTGCTCGTGCGGATGATGTAGCCCGTGTAGCCCTCGCTGATCAGCTTGGCGCACAGGCCGGAGGCGTAGTAGGGGATGTCGTCCAGATGGGCATGAACGGCGGCAAAGACCTTGCCCCGGTGCGGCCGCCCCGGCTGATCCTTTACCACGACTACTTCCCCGATATCGGCCTGGGCCGCAGCCGCAGCCACACCGCGCATGCCGGCTGCCCACCCAAACGCCGCACCATCGAGGGCCGGTTTTTTGAAAATGCTGTGTCGATCCATAATCCGTCTCCTGATTACAGCGCAACCGCGTGTTCGTCGACGTATTTGCGAATCGTCTGACGGTAGTCCGGTTCCGGGCCGATATACCGGAACACCTCGGCATATTCCACACCGAACTGTTTACCCAAGGTCCGGAAATCATCCATGAGGAAATGCTTCACATACTGGAAATTGGCGGTGTCGTCGTCGTTCCCCAGCAGGGGTAGTTTCTTGCCCTGCTTCGCCAGTTCCTGCCGGAGGCGCAACCCGGCGTCCCCGGCAGGACCCTTCCCCTTGTTGGCGATATTCGCGCGCACCTTGTGATCGATATAGGAGCTGATATCTACCACACGATTCACCAGGTTGTGGCCTTGCGGCGATCGGGGGTGATAATACCTTTCGCGGATCTGGCACGGCTTCAGCCCGGCCTTGAGTTGCTCAGGATATTCGTGGCCGCCGCCCGGACTGGCCATCCAAGAAGCCGTTTCCACCGCCTTGCCGACGACCAGGTGATCAGGGTTTTCATCATAGTGGTCGTAAGGGTCCATGACGAAGACCGTATTCACCTGGAGCAGCCGGAACAAGAAGATCAGGCGCTGGCGGATCTCGATCATCGCGCAGTCGTCCATCCGATGATTCCGGTAATAGAACGAGAACGCCTTCTTGCACCCCAGCGCCTTGGCCGCCTCCCGGTTGTCGATCTCGTTCTGCACGACCCCGTGTCCGACCGTCTTTCCGGCCTTCTCATCATTGGACAACCGGATGAGGTAGCCGGTGTATCCCTCGTCGATCAGCTTGGCGACCGTGCCGGCCGAGAACAAGGTGATATCGTCCGAGTGGGCCTGGATGGCGGCGAGCACCTTGCCCTGGTGCGGCTTCCCGGGCCGGTTGCGCTCGATGACCAGGTTATCGGCGTAGGTGAGGTAGTCCGGCGTGAGGTACGCGCTGTTGGCGGACCTGGGGACGGAGTGGGCCGTCGGGGTGACCGTCGACGGCAGATCCGAAGCTGCGGCGCCGCCGAGCGCTACCCC
>JACQDI010000714.1 GCA_016201195.1 Acidobacteriota bacterium
CATTTGGTTGTCGAAGAAGGGCGGCTGAAGGATGCCGGCCGGGAAGTTGACGTTGTTCATCTGGGGGTCGTAGTAGGCATTGACAGTGGGGGGCGAGATGTACCATTCGGTGCGGTCGAGGGGTTTCCCGATCTTCGCGAGACCGGGGGCGCGCCGGCGGCTCTGAAGTACTGAGACCAAGGGAAGGATGGCGCGAGCGCGGTGAGCTCCTGGAAGCTGAGGCGATGGTAGAGCTTGGAGGGGTCCCGGCGGGAAACGCGGTCGAGGGAGCCTTTGGCGAGCGACGTTTCAATCTCCATCACCGCGCGGGCCTGGGCGGCGGCCTTTTCGGGCGTGGAGCCGAGCAGCTCGAACATCTTCTGCACGTGAGCGAGGTAGAGCTTGCGGGTCTCGACCGACTTCGGATCGTCTTTGAAGTAGTAGTCACGGTCGGGGAGGCCAAGGCCGCCCTGGTCGGCTTCGGCGATCACCTGGGTCGAGTCCTTGAAGTCCTGGCCGGAGTCGAAGCGGAACAGGGCGCGCACGCCGAGATTGTGGAGCTGGGCGACGTGGGCGGTGAGAGCGGATTTCGATTCCAGGGCGGCGATGCGATCGAACTCGGGCTTCAGCGGGACCAGTCCCTTCTGATTGATGGTTGGCTCGTCCATGCAGGAGGCGTAGTAGTCACCGATCTTCCGCTCGTGAGAGCCGGGGCTGGGGTTGGCGGCGGCCTTTTCGAGGATCTCGTGGAGGACGTCGCGGTTGCGCTCCTGCAGCTCGCTGAAGCGGCCCCACACGGGCTGGTCGGAAGGGATGGGGTTGGCCTTCATCCAGCCTCCGCAGGCAAACTGGTAGAAGTTCTCGCAGGGGTTGGCCGATTTGTCGAGGGCGGAAATGTCGAAGCCCGCCTGCTGGCCGGGCAGCAGGCTCACCGAAAGCAGCAGAATCGTATAGCGCATGGGTAATACTGAAATGTTAGCATTGCGGGCGGGGAGAATTGAGGAAGGGATCGGGAGGTGCGCTGGAACCCGCGCCGGGAACGCTGGGAGTCGTCGACAGCACCAGAAGCTATCTCGGCGCCCGCTCCATCAAAATGCGCCTGCGCGTGGAGTTTTAACAACATCTCTCGCCAAGTACGCCAAGAGCACCTTAGCGGCCTTTGCGAGCTTAGCGTCTTTGCGTGAGATCGGTGGTTCCTGGCGGCAGGCGGTAATTGTGAATCGCAACCCCGGCCAGGCCCCCGGCGGCGAGGGAGTTAGTCACCGTGAAAGGCTTGTAGTGCTCCCGCTCCGGATGGCGGTGGAGGAGCCAGAGCTGGGTGGCGAAAAACCCGCCGCCAATGGCGCTCTTGAGCAGGACGGCTTTGCCGGGGGAAAACCGGCCGTTGGGGCCGCGAAACAGCGGGTTGGCCTCGTGGTGACCCCGCGAGGAAGCGATGTCGAGGGCGTTGACGGCGACCAGCGCCACCCAACTCGCAACCCAGCGCTTCTGCCAGCGGGAATGGCTGGAGTGAGCCGCGGGGGCCGGAGCGAGCGCGGCGGCGGGCTGGGCGGCCGAAACGCCGGCCGCGCTGGACAAGGCGAGCAGACACCCGGCCGCCCACTGTCGGGACACACGTCGGGCTGAGTACTTTTTCATAGAGGTTGTCCGGGGGCCGCGCCGGCGGAGACGCGGCCTGGAAAGACAAGTATGCTCGTTGGCCGGCGGGCGGAAAATAGCGTCGCGGCTACATTTTGCGGAGAGTACGAAACGGGCCGCGGCCGGGGATCGGCCCCAACCGCCGTACTGGAACCGATGCGCGCCCCTTTTGGCAGACCCGGAGTAGGGCTTTTCCTGTATGTTGGCACCGCGGGTGACGTCCGATACCTTTATGCTGGGAAAACTCGATGTTCAGCGCCGTTCTGTTTGCCGAAAACCGGGGGGTGGCGCGGGCCATAGAGATGGCCGCTCAGGAGTCCCGGGAAGTATGTATTTACAAGACTCTAAACGTCCTGCCGTCGGCCTATGAGCTGACCCGGCTGCTGAACGCCTTCCGGCCGGACATCATCTTTGTGGACTTGAGCCGTTTGGAGGGCGGGATGGTCATAGCCAAGGGCGCGCGGGTGATCCTGCCGGACGCGGCGATCATCGGCTTCAGCGAGAAGGTGAGCGAGTGGCACCTGGCGCAGGTGCGCAAGGCCGGGGTCCTGGAGGTCCTCTGTCTTCCGCTGACGAACCAGAAATTCCAGCAGAGCCTGGAGCGGGCCATGCGCCAGGCGCGGCCGGCGGTCGAAGAAAACCTGCTCGCCTTCCTGCCCGCCAAGGCCGGCAGCGGAGCGACCACCATCGCCCTCAATGTCGCCGGATGCCTGGCCAACGACCTGAACCAGAAGGTTCTGCTGATGGAAGCGGACCTGCGTTCGGGGCTGCTGGGCGTGCTGCTGAAGCTGCAGCCCCAGTACTCGATTCTGAACGCGCTCGAGAACGCCGCGCTGCTGGACGGCACCTTGTGGAGCCAGATCGTCTCTCGGGCGCACGGCCTGGACCTGCTGGTGAGTCCGCGGCCGGAGGAGGCCAGCCGGGTCTCCTGGGCCGGCTATCACCGGCTGCTCCAGTTCCTCCGTGTACGCTATGACGCCATCGTGGCCGACCTGCCGGAAGTGGTCAACGACGCCACCGGGGAGATCGTGCTCCGCGCCAAGGGCACCTACATCGTGGCCACGCCGGAGCTGCCGGCGCTGGTGCTGGCCAAGCAGCGCCGCAAGGAGCTGGTCAAGCGGGGCATCCCCGACGAGCGGATCGGCGTGATCTTGAACCGCTGGCGCAAAGAGGAGATCAACGTCCGGGACATCGAAGAGTTTCTGGACCGGCCGGTCTCCTTTGTCTTCCAGAACGATTACCACTCGGTGCGCCGGGCGATGCAAGAGGGCCGGCTGATCAGCAAGAAATCGGAGCTGGGCCGGTTGTTTTCCGCCTTCGCCCGCAAGCTGGCCGAAAGCGAGGTTCCGGACCCCGAGCCGGCGCAGGGGAGTCGCAGTTTCCTCGATTCCGTCCTGCGTAAATAGAACACAGAATACAGAAGTCAGGGGTCGAGACCATCAGAAATGCGTGACGGGCGGCGCGGCGAATCCACATCTCCGGGCTCCGTTACTGCACGATGGTAGGGATCGTCTCGGGCTCCCATTCCGAGTGATCCGACTGCGCCAGTTTCTGCTTGACCTTGTACATGCGGCGGTCGGCCTCGGCGAGCAGTTGCTCGGCGTCGTTGCCGTCGTCCGGGTAGAAGGCGCCCCCGACGCTCATCGACAACCTTGCTTCGCCGCAAACGCGCCGGCCAGCTTCGTTGGCCATTCTCATCAAGGTCAGGATCTTGGTGCGCACCGCTTCGCCGCGGTGGCCGGGCAGCACGACCACGAACTCGTCTCCGCCCATGCGGGCGACGTAATCGTATTCGCGGCAGGTCTGCTGGAGGCCCTCGGCCACGGCGCGCAGCAGCTTGTTGCCTTCCAGGTGGCCGAGGCGGTCATTGACCTGCTTGAAGCCGTCCAGGTCGCAAACGAGCACGGAGAGCGGGATGCCCAGGCGCTTGGAACGGGCCAGCTCGCGGTCCAGGTGCAGGAACAGGGAGCGGGCGTTGGGCAGGCCGGTCAGAGCGTCGGTGGTGGCGCAAGTCTCCGCTTGGCGGTATTTCAGAGCATTCTCGATCGAGAGGGCCGCCTTGTCGGAGATGGCCAGCAGGATGCGCAGGTGGTCCTTGGAAAAGAAGTCTTTCTCGGCGTGGTAGAGCGAGAGCACGCCGACCACGCCGTTGACGCCTTCCAGGGGCACGGTGAGGGCCGACCACAGGGTGCTGAACTTGTCCGGGTCGTTGAGATAGCCGGGCTCGACCGAAGGGTTGCCATTGACGATCGGTTTCCTGTTTTCGGCAACCCACCCGGAGAGTCCTTCACCCATGGGAATTTCGAGCGACGAGAAGAGGCGGCTGTTCTCCCCGCTCACGTACTCCGGCGCCAGACGGTTGTCGCGGCGCACGTAAACGGCGATGGAGTCAAAGGGAACCAGCCGCTTCAGGCGCAGGCTGAGCACCGACAGGGTCTCATCGAGGCTCAAGGAGTTGCCCAGGTTCTGGGTCAGCTCGAACAGGGCCTGGGCCTCCTGGCGGGCGTCGGCGATGGAGGAGAGGAAATCGAGGGCGCTCGCCCCGCGGAAGGCGACCGCATTCCTATCGGCCTTCTCGAAGCCGGCCGCGGGATGAGCGCCGCGCTCGATCTTCACGTGGGTGGAGAGTCTGGCCCGCTCGATGGGCGTTTCTTGGACCAGCCGCTCGATCTCGAGATAGCGCTGGTGCAGCACCTTTACCACACGGGGATCGAAGCTCTTGCCGGCCTCGTTGACGACGTGAGCCATGGCCTGGGCGAGGGGAAGCGCGCGGCGATACTGGCGGTCGGAAGCCAGCGCGTCCAGGCAATCGACGGCGGCCAGAATGCGGGCGCCCATCGGAATTTCTTCGCCTTTCAATCCCGACGGATAGCCGCTGCCATCCCATTTTTCATGGTGAGCGCGCACCATCGGCGCCACCGGGTAGGGGAACGCCACCCGCTCCAGGATCTCCGCGCCGACCAGCGGGTGGATCTTCATCTTCTCAAACTCGACCGGGGTGAGCTTGCCGGGCTTGGAGATGATGTGCTCGGGGACGGCCAGCTTGCCGATGTCGTGCAGCAGCGCGGCCGCGCGCAGGGCTTCCAACTCCGGCTCGGGGAGGCCCAGCTCTTTGCCGATCTCCTCGGCGTAGACCCGCACCCGCTGCAAGTGGGCGTGAGTGGTCGAGTCTTTGGCTTCGATGGCCAGGGCCAGGGCCTCGATGGTGCGCAGGTGCAGGCCGGCCATCTCCTCGACGTGCTTCTTTTCCGCTTCCAGGCGTCCCAGATACAGGCGATAGGAGCGATAGATCCAGTAGACGATGGGCAGGACGAGCACCGAAATCTGCCAGCCGACGAACTGGTTCAGGGCGCTGAGCAGGCCGGCCATGGCCGCGCCAGCCAGGTAGTAGGGGAAGGACCAGAAATAGCACTCCATCCACACTTTCCGCAGCGGCTTTCGCTCCGTCAGGGACATGGCGGCGGCGATCTGGACGGTATTGATCAAAAAGAAGACGCAGGCCGAAAGCGCCAGCAGCAAGGGAAGCTTGAGCTGGAGGCGGGCGCCCAGCAGGAAATGGTAAGCGGTGGAGGAGGCCGCGATGGTGATGGCCATGGACCCCAGGCCGAACAGCAGTTGGATGGGCTGGATCCGCGAGCCAGGCTTCCACAAGCACTGGACCAACGCACCGGCGCAGCCCATCACCAGCGCCTCGGGAAAACTCAGCTCCACGACGCCGATGAGGATGAACAGAAAGTTCACCGACATGGTACCGGTGATGCCGGGCAGGGTGACCTTGAGGCCTGAGGTCAGCGAGGCGATCAGCAGGTAGCAGAGGAAGCGTGTCTCGTCGGTCGAATGCCATTGGAGCAAGCCGAACGCCAGGATCGACAGGCCGACGGCCACGGTGAGGCTGAGATAGAGCTTCGCTCGCAGAGAAATCCGGGTCATAGCCGCAACCGGCCTACGCACGCCAGCCGCCACTCTTGCCGAGGTCCGGCTTTCAGGTCTATCCGGCTTTCGCTCAGTCAGTTGCGGCTCTTTTGCGCCGGCCGGGCCGGGCTTGGCACGGAGGGACAACTTGTCCCGGAAGCCATCCCAGGGCGCTCGCGGCGGCGACATTCTGTCCCATTCCGCGTTTTCGGTACCAAGGTACCCCATCGAAAGTTACTCCCGATCTATGGACTGCCGGACCCGGTTCGGGACATAACTAAGAGTACGTATGGGCGGGAACAATAACGGCACACAGAGATTCCTGGGAATGCCCGCGATCATCTGCAGCGAGCGGATGCGGGAGCTGATGCGGATGGTGGAGCGGGTGGCGATGACCAATGCCACCGTGTTGATCACCGGCGATACGGGCAGCGGCAAGGAACTGGTGGCCCGCGCCCTGCACCATTATTCGCTGCGCAGTTCCAAACCCTGGGTGGACGTCAATTGCGCCGCCCTGCCCGAGCACCTGATCGAGAGCGAGCTGTTCGGGTACGAGAAGGGGGCTTTCAGCGGGGCCGACTCGACCAAGCAGGGCCTGTTCGAGCTGGCCCACGGGGGCACCCTGTTTCTGGACGAAATTGGGGAGCTGGACCGCAAGATGCAGGTAAAGCTCTTGCGGGTATTAGACGGAACGCCGTATTACCGGCTGGGCGGGGTACGCAAAACGTCGGTCGACGTGCGCATCCTGACGGCCACCAACCAGGACCTGGAAGAAGCCACGCGAAGCGGCGCTTTTCGCCGCGACCTGTATCACCGGCTGAGCCACATTCAAATCCGGGTGCCGGCGTTGCGGGAGCGGGTGGAGGACATTGTGCCGCTCGCCGAGTTTTTCCTGCATGAGCACAATCCGAGCCTGGTGTTTACCCGCGAGGGCAAGGAGGCGCTGCGGGCGTACTCCTGGCCTGGCAACGTGCGGGAGCTGCGGAACGTGGTGAGCAAAGCGGCGGTGCTGGCGGAACGCGAAGAGATCCGGGCGTCGGACCTGCCGCTGGGGAGCCAGGCTCCGGGGACGGCGGAGAACGGTTTTCCGACCGGCACCCTGGACGGGATGGAACGGCAGATGATTCTGCGCGTGCTGGAGCAGACCGGGGGCCACCAGCAGAGGGCCGCCGAGCTGCTGGGCATCTCGCGGCGAACGTTGAGCAGGAAGTTGAAACTTTATGGGATGGACGAAGCCTACCAAAACTGCATGGCCTGAGGAGGCGCGGGCCCGGCGTGAGGAAAATCGGCGGGAAGAACGGTTCCTGACCGAAGGAGAGGTGCGGCTGTTTCTGCAAGACCCGGAGCCGGTGGAGATCGAGGGACGCCTGCTCGATTACAGTAACGGCGGTTTCCGGGTGGCCCATCGGCACAGCGTTCTGCGAGCCGGGCAGGAAGTGCGCTTCCGGCATCTTCGGGCGGAGGGCAAGGCCCGCGTGGTGTGGAACCGCATCCTGGCCCAGCGGGTGGAAAGCGGGTTTCTGATTCTGAAATGAAGGGAGAACGGCATGTTTAGCGCCCTGTTGTTCGGGCAGACAGTGGATTCTTACAAGAGCGTGGAGCAGGCCGCTCATGACTCGAAGGAAGTGTGCATTTATAAGACTATGTGTGTCTTCCCGACGGCCTATGAGCTGACCCGGCTATTGAACTGCTTCGATCCTGACGTGGTGTTGGTGGAGCTGACGAAGTTTGAGGATGCGCTCTTGTTGGCCCGGGAGATCCGCGTGATGCAACCGGAGGCGGCGGTGATCGGGTTTGCACCCGGCTGGGACGGCAGCCGGGCGGAGGAGGTGGCCGCGGCCGGAGTGGTGGAGGTGCTCCGCACTCCGCTGACCGAGCAGAGCTTCCAGCAGGGGTTGGCTCAGGCCATGGGCAAGTTGCGGCCCACGGTGCGCGACAACCTGCTGGCGTTCTTGCCCGCCAAGGCGGGCAGCGGGGCGACCACGGTGGCCCTCAATGTGGCCGGCTGCCTGGCCGCCGACCAGGAGCAGAAGGTCCTGGTGATGGAGGGGGACCTGCGCTCGGGGCTGATTTCGGTGCTGCTGAAGCTCAACGGCGAATACTCCATTTTGGACGCGCTCGAAAATGCGATGCTGCTGGATGGGGCGCTGTGGAACCGGATCGTGGTGAAGGCGCACGGCCTGGAGCTGCTGGTCAGCCCCCGGCCGCGGGCGTCGACCATGGTTTCCTGGGCGAGCTACCACCAGTTGCTGCAATTCGTGCGGCCGCGGTACGACACGGTGGTGGTCGATCTGCCGGAGCTGGTCAACGAAGCCACGGTGGAAGTGGTGCGCCGGGCGCGCCGGGTGTTCATTGTGACCACGCCGGAGCTGCCGTCGCTGGTGCTGGCGCGGCAGCGCTGGCTGGAGCTGCGAGACCGG
>JACQDI010000715.1 GCA_016201195.1 Acidobacteriota bacterium
CAGCGGGATGAACTTCGTCAGATAATTCTTGGCGATGGCATTGATCCGGTTCGCCGGAATGATGTTGTTCAAGAAAGGCTGGCGGCGAATGCGCGAGCCTTCGGGGACCCCGGTGAGCGGGTCGTAGATCTGGTAGTTGCCACCGACGGTGAGCAGCTTGGAAAGATCGCCGTCGCGCTCGGCGGCGGTGGGCACGGTCGAAAGCGTGGGCGCCGGGATGGAATCCTTCAGCCCCTCGTAAGCAAAGAAGAAGAACAGCTTATTGCGCCCGTTGATCACTTTCGGAATCAGCACCGGGCCACCGAGGTTCACGCCCCATTGATTGAAGCGCGTGACCTGCTTCTTCTGCCCGCCGCGGTTGGTGAAAAACGGCGTAGCGGCGAGCCGGGACACCTGGTTGAACTCGTAGGCGCTGCCGTGGAACGAGTTGGTGCCGCTCTTCATCACCACGTTGACCGTGCCGCCGCCGGTGTGGCCGTAAGCGGCGTCGGCCTGGAAGGTCTCAACCTTCACTTCGGTCACTGCGTCGACCGGCGGGTTGTAGGCCACGCGGCTGTTCTGGGTGGTGTCGGGCGCGCCGTCGATCAGCAGTTCGTTGGTGCGGGCCGGCGCGCCGCCCATGGAAAAGGTGGATGGGCCGGAGTTGTCGAACGGCCGGTAGAAGCGAGGGTCGCTCGACGGGATCACGCCGAACGCCAGTTGCGCCAGCACCAGCGGCGTGCGGCCGAGCAGGGGCATATTGGCGATCTGCCGGGAGTTGATCACCTGCCCGGTCGATGCGGTCGAGGTCTGCAGCATGGCCACCTCGGCGGTGACGGTGATGGTCTCAGCGAGCTGGCCGAGCTCGAGCGCAATGTCCAGCGGAACGCGCTCATTGGTGCTGACCTGGAGGCCCTCCCGCACGTAGCGCTTGAATCCGGGCGCTTCGGCCACGACGTTGTAGGAGCCGGGCGGCAGGAACGGCAGCGAGTACTCGCCGTCGGCGCCGGAGACGGTCTCCGACCGCGAGCCGGTTTCCACCTTCGTGGCGGTGATCTTGACGCCCGGTACGACCGCGTTCTGCGCATCGACCACGCGCCCGCCGAGAGTCGAGCGGAATTCCTGAGACCAGGCAGTTGCCGGCGCTGCGAGAAGGACAATGAACATCCCCAGGAGCTTCGAGCATCGCATGAAAAAATTCCCTCCCTTTTGATGAGGACATTTAACCTTGCTCGGGGCGGGGTGTCAAGCAAGATTTCGTTAGATCCTCAAATCCTGCTCCCCTTTTTCGCCGGGCGGTTATACACTCTTGCTTGTCAAGAAACTGGGTGTGCCTGGAGGGGCTATGAAGGATTGCGTTCGACAAGTCGCGACCCGCACGCCACACAACCGGCAAGCAGGAAGGCGACGCTGCTGGTTTTTCTTGTCACTGCCACAACAGACAGTGTGTCAGGAAAGAACGGGGGCGGGCAATTCGATCGCCATCTCGACGACCGGAAAGGTAAACTTCAGCGAGCGGAAGCCGCAGCGCTTGAGCATGCGCAGGGCGGGCACGTTGTCGGAGGAGGTTTGGGCCCACACGCGCCGCAGTCCCTTGTTTTCGGCTGCGGCGAGCACCGCCCGCACCAGGGCTGTGCCGATGCCGCGCCCCCGGAAGCTCTGGTGCACGAAGACGGCCAGCTCGGCGACCCCGGGTTCGGCCGCGGCGAGGAAGGCGTGCCCGGCCGGCTCCCCGGCAGCAGAAAACGCGCCCACGTTCATCTCCTCCTGGAGCGCGTGATCGATCCAGGTCTGGCTGGCCTCCTCACTGCGCGGCGGCAGACCCTGGGCCACCCCCAGCGGCTCGAAGCTTCCGTACATCGCCAGCAGCAATTCCCGGTCAGCCGGAGAAAGCGCGCGAATCTGGATCTCGCTAACCATGGGGAATCTTCAAAATGGTGCGGAGTGTGTCCCGGGCAATGAGCAATTCCTCGTTGGTGGGAATCACCCACACCTGAGTGGCCGCGCCGGCGTCGCTGATGTTGCTCTCCACGCCCGTAGCGGCCTCATTCTTCTCCGTATCGATCTGGATGCCGAGAGCATCCAGCCGGTCGCAGATTTGTGCGCGCACCGCGGGCGCGTTTTCGCCGATGCCCCCGGTGAAGATCACCGCATCGGCCCCGTTCAGAGCCGCGTACAGGGCGCCCAGGTGCTTCTTCGCGCGGTAGCAGAACAAGTCGACCGCCAGCCGCGCCCGCGCCTGGCCCTTGCGGCTCTCCTCGAGCAGCGTCCGCATGTCGTTGGAGATGCCGGAGACGCCGTACAGGCCGCTGTGCTTGTTCAGCAGCGAGCTGACCTCGGCGGCGCTCAGGTCCTCGTTGGCCATCACGTAGAGCACCGCCGCCGGGTCCAGATCCCCCGAGCGCGTCCCCATCATCAGCCCCTCCAGCGGGGTGAACCCCATGGTCGTGTCCACCGACTTGCCGTGGTCGATGGCGCACATTGAGCAGCCGTTGCCCAAATGGCAGGTGATCAGCTTGTACTCCGCCCGGGTCGTGCTGTGGATCTGGGCGAAGCGGTACGACACGTAGCGGTGCGAGGTGCCGTGAAAACCGTAGCGGCGGATCTTGTATCGCGTGTAGAGCACATAGGGCAGGCCGTAGAGGTGCGCCTCCGGCGGCATGGTGTGGTGAAACGCGGTGTCAAACACGGCCACCTGCGCCGCCCCCGGGAACAGCGCCCGGCTGGCGTAATACCCCTTCAGGTTGTGCGGGTTGTGCAGCGGCGCCAGATCGATGATGTCCTCGATCTGCTTCACCACCGCCTCCTCCATCTCGACCGAGCCGGTAAAATACTCGCCCCCGTGCACGATGCGGTGTCCCACGCCCTCAATTTCCTCGGGCTTGGCGATCACCCCGGCGAGCGGGTCCGTGAGCGCGGAAACCACCGTTTTGATCGCCGCCTTGTGCTCCAGGATCTCCCGGCTGAACTTGGTCTTGGTCTTTCCCGGAACCTCGTAGGCGACGATCGCCTCCCCCGTCCCGATCTTGTCCACCGTCCCCCGGGCCAGCAGCCGGTCCTGATTCGAGGCGATCTGCTCCGGGCTGGTTTCGATCAACTGGAACTTGACCGAGGAGCTGCCGCAATTGAGGACCAGAATTTTCATTTCCATCGACAATCAACATCAATACTTGAAAAATCCCTCCCCGGTCTTGACGCCGAGCCGCCCGGCGCGGACCAGCTTCCGCAGCAGGGGGCAGGGGCGGTATTTCAAGTCGCCCAGCTCACGGAACAGGTGTTCCATCCAGGCCATCACCTCGTCGAGGCCCATGCGGTCGGCCAAGGCGAGGGGCCCCAGCTCCAGCTTGTAACCCAGCTTCATCGCTGTGTCCACGTCCTCGGCCGTGGCCACCCCTTCCATCACGATGTAGATGGCCTCGTTGATCATCGGCAGAATCACCCGCGTGGTTACGTATCCGGGGTACTCGTAAACCGGGATGGCCGTCTTGCCGAGCATGCCGGCGAACTGTTGAACCTGCTCCACGGTCTGGTCCGACGTCTGAAGCCCGCGGATCACCTCCACCACCCCGGTCTTGGGAACCGGGTTCACGAAATGCAGGCCGACGAAACTCGCCGGCCGCCGGGTCGAGGCCGCAAGTTGCGAAATGCTCAGCGTGGAGGTGTTGGTTACGAAAATCACCACTGGGTCGCAGATCTCGTCGAGCTTGGCGAATACTTCCTTTTTCAGGTCAAAATCCTCGGTCACCGTTTCAATGATCAGCTCCGCGTGGGCCGCTTCCCAGATCTTCCAGGTCCCGGTAATGCGGCGCAAAATCAGGGTCTTCTCGGGGGCGGTCAGCCCCCAGCGGGCCACCTCGTGGTCCAGCGTCTCGTCCAGCGCTTTTTGCGTCGTCGCCAAAGACGGCTGGTCCTTTTCACACAGCAGCACCTCCACTCCCGCCCCGGCGATGGTTCGGGCAATGCCCACCCCCATGGTGCCTCCGCCGATCACCGCTACTCGATGGATCTCCATATACCTCTATTGTAGGGTGGATCGTAGATCGTGGGCTCTCCGTTGGGGGCCCCACGTTCCACGTTCCACGATCCAGCGTTCGGTCTCTGAATTGCTTGCCTCCATGTGGGGAAGAGGAGGCGCCACATGAGGTATCGAATCGCGCTTATCTTGATCGTCTTGCTGCTAATTGCGCCCCGGATGCTGAGTGCTCAGGAGACGCAGGCCAAGACGCCGGAAGTTCGGGCGGCCGAGCTACAGGCCGAGCTTTCCAAAAGCACGTACACCGCCAAACGGTCCGTGCCTATGGCCGAAGGCATCTTCGTTGAGGAGGGGCGGGTCGTCGAAGCGCTCTACGGCCCGGCGCTCGCCGAGCACGGGACGGCCATCGCCGCTCGCAAGCCGGCGACGATTTCCAAGGTGGCGCTGCTCGATCGCGCCATTCAGGTCTACTTCGCCGACAACAAGTGCTCGCTGCTGATCCTGACCAAGGGCGACCGTGAGACCAAGGACCTGACCGACGCCCAGTTGCTGGAGCTGGCCAAGCAGGGCATTGGCGCGCTGTTTACGGCGAAGGGCGAGACGCCGGCCCCGGCCAAGAAGGCGACCTGAGGTGCGTCAGCCCCGTCTGGCGATGCGCCTGTCGCTCCTGGTTGGCGTGCTGATGCTGCTTGCTAAGACGGGCGCGTACCTCTACACCGGCTCGGCGGCGATTCTCTCCGACGCCGCCGAGTCGGTGGTGCACGTGGTGGCAGTCGCCTTCGCGGCGTTCAGCCTCTGGCTCGCCGGCAAGCCGGCCAATCATCGCTTCCTCTACGGTTACGAGCGGGTCAGCTTCTTCTCGGCAGGCTTCGAAGGGGCGATGATCATGATGGCCGCCCTCTCCATCATCGTCGTTGCCGTCCACAAGTGGCTGGCCGGCCTTCAAATCGAGAATCTGGGCGCCGGCATCCTGGTCGTGGCCGCGGCCTCGGTGGTGAACCTCGCTCTCGGCTGGTACCTGGTCCACACCGGGCGCCGCACCCACTCCCTCATCCTCGAAGCAAACGGCAAGCATGTTCTCACCGACAGTTGGACCAGCTTCGGCGTCGTGGGCGGCCTGCTGCTGGTGATGTGGACCGGCTGGAAACCGTTCGACCCCATTCTGGCCATTCTCGTGGCGCTCAACATCCTCTGGTCGGGGGGCCACCTCGTCTGGCGGTCCGTGGGCGGGCTTATGGACTACTCCGACCCGGCCACCGCGCAGCTTCTCCGGCAAAGGCTGGACCAGCTCTGCCAGGAGCTGGGGATGGAGTACCACGGAGTGCGCTACCGCAATACCGGGACCCGCCTGCTGGTGGAAGCACACCTACTGTTTCCCTTCGGGCAATCCATCGGCGAAGCCCATCGCCTGGCCACGGAGCTGGAGCATCGCCTGCCGCAGAGTCTCGACTTTCCCGCTGAACTCATCACCCACCTGGAGGCGGTCGAAGACCACCACGAGGTGCATCGGGGAAAACACTAGCCCCTGGGTTGATTTGGTGATTTTATGATTTGGTGATTTGGTGATTTTCAAAACCCTCGGGCCGCCGAGTTTTCAAATCACCAAATCATAAAATCACCAAATGAACCTACCGGTGGTTCAGGAAGGCGATTACGTCGGCCATCTCCGAGCCGGTAAACGTTGGCCAGCGGATGCCGCGCTTTTCCATGTTGGCGAGCATCGTCGGTCCGTGCTGCCACAGGGCGGAGGCCATCTGCGGGGCGGAGAACTGCCCTTGCTTGTCCTTGAGGCTGGGGGCTCCCGAGCCGGCCTGGTCGTGGCAGGCGGCGCACTTTTTGGCGGTGAACAGACGCCGGCCCACCCGCGCATTGCCCTGTTCCTCGAAATAGCGTTTGGCAAATAAGAACGCGATCAGGTTGCTCATCTCGTTTTCACCGAAGGTTGGGAACTCCAGGCGGGTTGCCCGGGCGCGGCGGCGCATCTGGGGCAGGTGGTTCCACATCATCATGCCCAGCTCGGTAAAGGTCCGCGACCCGCGAGCCACCCCGATCAAGTCGACCTTGCCCGGCGCCGCCGCCCCCACGGTGTGGCAGTTGGAGCAGCCGCGCTGCTCAAACAGTTTCTCGCCCTCCGCCGGGTTGTCAAATACCAGGGCAGGTGGGGCGTTGGGGCGATTGGGCAGGTTGCGCACGTAGACCAGCAGATCGATCATCTCCTGCAAGGTAAAGGTCGGCCAGGGGACGCCAGCTTTCTCCATCTCCTCCATCATGGCGCCGGCATGATTCCACATGTGCTGCGTCCAGCGGATGCGGTCGGCGATGGCCGGCCATTGCTCGACCGGCGGGCCGCGCCGCTGGCCTTCAGCGGCCGCGATCGCGTGGCAGGTGCTGCACTTCTTGACAGTAAACATCGTTTTCCCGCGAGCGGCATCTCCGGACCGGTCGAAGTATCGGATGGAGTAGAGATAGGCGTACAGATCGGCGATTTCGGTTTGCCCCAGCGCCGGCACCTCCAGCTTCCTCTCGGCCATGGCGCGCCACATGGCTGGGCCGTGGTTCCACAAGGCGGCAGCCAATGTCGCTGGGGTGAAGTCGCGCGTGGAGCGCCGCGCCAGGTCGGGAGCGATGGTCCCGCCCACGCCGTGAATCGAGTGACAGAGCGTGCAGTTGCGGCGCACGAGGAGGTCCGCACCACGGCGGGCGTCGCCATACTGCGGCGGAAGCGGCAGCGCCAGCAGCGCCAGGACGCTACAGACCGATGTGCAGACCCATCGAAAACAGGTTGGCATGAAAATTCTCGAAGGCATACCGCCTCTCGGTGAAGCCGAACCATCGCCATTCGCTGGTCCAGGCGACCTTGCCCCGGATGGGCACCTGGAACCGCCCGTGCGGCTGGTAGTAGCGCGTCGGCCGGCTGCCGGTGACGAGGGCAAAACTGCCCCCTAAATTCAGGAGCGCCCCGCGCCACAGGTGAATCTCGGCGCTGGCGCCCCCGTAATGGCCGTCGTCGCGGTAGCGGGAGATCTCGGGCGTCCGGTCCTGCGGCACCAGATACGGCAGCGTGCTGCGCACGGTCCCCCGCATGTAGTCGAGCAGCAGGCTCCAGCGCGCGCCCCCACGGGGCGTCAACGCGAGCGCAACTGAACTTTGCCGGCTCTGGTAATCGAAGGTCACCCCGCGCGCCGGGTTCTGGTTGTTGAGGATGGCGAAGGTGGCGGTCCACGCCATCCACGGGCGCGCGCGGTAGCGGCCGCGCAGGCGCGCGCGCTGGTAGTCGGCCAGATCGGTGCGGAAAAATGTGTGGTCACCCGCCGATGCCTCGACGTCCGCGTTGAAATCCAGATTCGCCCCCCGGCGCCAAGTGGCCCCGGCCAAGGCTACCTGCCGCCTCAGCTCCGCCGTTTCGGCGCCCGGCACGAGGCGGACGCTCGACAGGCTGACCGCGTCGCCCCACTCGTAGCGGTGCCCGCCGCGCAGCGTCAGCGACGGCGCCACATCCACGATCGCATCCACCTGGTGCTGGTTGAGATTCAGCACCAGCCGATCGGTGATCGACGCCTGGGTCTGGATCAAGTTCGTCGCGGGCACTGCCAGCGTCCTCGCCAGAAACGATGCGGCCGAGACGTGGGAACGGTCGGTGAACCACGATTCCAGCACCCGCACACGGCGCACCGGCCGGATCTCGGTAGTCCAGCTCCCGGAAGAACGCGGGCGATTAGCCTCCGCCAGCGAGCGGTCCAGTTGTCCGGTGTAGATTTGCAGCGTGTCCAGCAGGATAAAGTTTCCGCTGTTTTGTTGTAAGTAATTCACGTCGAGGCGCGGTTTGCTGTAGAGGAACTGGCCGGTGAAGCTCAGCTTGCTCCACGGGCGGGCGTCCAGCACGGCTCGCTCGAAGATCCCGTTCCCGCGCGCTCCATAGGCCTGG
>JACQDI010000716.1 GCA_016201195.1 Acidobacteriota bacterium
CATCTACAACGCCGTTTCGGCGCTCATCGACCACGGCGACGAGGTCGTGTTGCCGGTCCCTTACTGGGTCACCTTCGCCGACGTGGTTCATTACAACGGCGGCAAATGCATCTTCGTCGAGACCGACGAGTGCAGCGGCTTCGGCCTGACTGCGCGCCAGATCGAAGAGGCTCTCACGCCGAACACGAAGCTGGTGATCATCAATTCGCCCAACAATCCCAGCGGGGCGGTGCTCGACCGCGCCGAGTTCGAGCGGATCCTGGCCATTACCTCCGGCCGGGGCATCCCGCTGATGAGCGACGAGTGCTATTGCCACTTCCTCTACGAGGGCGAGCCTTACTCGATCGCTGCGGCCGCCGGCGCCAGGGAAAACGTGATCATCGTGGGGTCGCTCTCGAAGACCTATGCCATGACCGGGTGGCGGGTGGGCTTCGTGCTCGCGCCGCCGGCTCTGATTTCGAGCATGTTGAAGTTGCAGAGCCACTCCACTTCCAACCCCAACTCGATCGCCCAGAAAGCGGCGGTGGAGGCGCTGCTGGGGCCGCAGGAGTCGGTGGGACAGATGCTCGCCGAATACTGCCGCCGCCGCGAGTACGTGATCCGCACCCTGCGCTCCATGCCTGGCGTGACCTGCGCCGAGCCGCGCGGCGCCTTCTACGCCTACCCCAACATCGGCAAGTTTCTGGGCAAAAACGGCATGAGCACGACGCTCGAGTTTTCCGAGAAGCTGCTGGCGGAGGCCCACGTGGCGGTAGTTCCCGGCGAGGCATTCGGCACCCGCGAGCACGTGCGCATCTCCTACGCCACCTCCATGACCGAGCTGGAGCGCGGCCTGGAACGCCTGCGGCAGTTTCTCGCCGCGCACACTTGATGTATCCCCTGCGCCTGACCCCCTCGTGGCGGGAAAAAATCTGGGGCTCCACCAACCTCGAGCCGCTCTTCGGCCGGCACGACCGCCAGATCGGCGAGGCGTGGTATACCTTCGAGGAAAACACCGTCATCAACGGGCCGTGGGCGGGCCAGACCCTGGCCGGCCTGATGGAGCGCCACGGCGCCCGCCTCATGGGCACAGCCTTCCGTCCCAGCCGCCTGAAGCGCCGCTCGGCCGGCGATGCGTCTCCGAGTCCCCGTGTCTCTGCGTCTCCGCGTTCTCTGTACTTCCCCCTCCTGATCAAGTTCCTGTTCACTTCCGAGAGGCTTTCCGTGCAGGTGCACCCGGACGACGCTTACGCGCTCGAGCACGAGGATGGCCCTGGCAAGACCGAGATGTGGTACGTAGTGCGGGCCGATCCGGGCGCGGCCATCGCGCTGGGCCTGACCGAACCGCTCGACCGGGATAAATTGCGCGAGGCCGCCCTGAGCGGGGAGATTGTCCACTACCTGAACTGGGTGCCGGTGAAGGCGGGCGACGCCATCTTCTCCCCACCGGGCACGCTGCACTCGATCGGCCCCGGCCTCGCCTTGTGCGAGGTGCAGCAGAACTCCGACCTCACCTATCGCTTCTACGATTTCGGCCGGCTCGGCGAAGACGGCCGCCTGCGCCCCCTGCACATCGACCGCGCGGTCGAGGTGACCCGCCTCGACCGCCATCCCGGCGTGCAGCCCCCCGGCGACACCCTGGCCACGTGCGACTATTTCACCGTGGAGCGTTTGCGCTGGGAGGGCGCCGCTCTCTACCGGCCCGATCGGGCGCGCATGCACCTTCTGATCTTTCTCGAGGGTCGCGGCGAGTTGGGCGGCGAGCCCTACCAACCCGGCGACGTATACCTGATACCCGCCGCGCTGGACCCGTTCGAGCTGCGTCCCTCCCAGCCCTCGGTGGCCTTGCTGGCGTACGTGCCCGGCGCCTAAAGGGGCGCAGACACTCGTGTCTGCCGCGCCGAGACTCGACCCGGCAGCCGGAGAGGCGCGAGGCAGGTGTCAGAACGCGAGATACTGGATGGAACGATGCGGCTCCTCTTGCCGAGTTTCGTCTTCGCCCTGGCGGTGGGCCTCGCCCAGCAGGAGGTGGATCTTCGCTACCGCTTCGCCATCGGCGATGAATCGAAGGCGGCGCTCTCCGGCAAAGTTTGGCTCTACCACTACATATGGGGAGGCCTGGGAAGTGTCGAGCTGGCCCGCATCGAGGACGGCCGCGCCCACATCCGCCTAAGCCGGGAACGCCTGGCCTCGGAAATCAGGCGCAACCTGCACCCGGGCGCGTACCTGGTCGTGCTGGAGTTTCCCGGCGGGCAATGGTATCGAACGGCGGACCTCGATCACCTCTCCTTGTTCTCGCGCCTGGACGCCAGCCTCCACGCCCTCGGGAAGGCGCGCCGCGAGCCGTCCGGAGAGACGCTTCTGGTTCTGCCCCCCGCTTCGAAGCGCCGTATCACGCTCCGGTTCGAAGACGGCCGTCCGGCCCCGGGCCGCGAGGTTCACGTTTCAATTTTCATCTCTCGGGAGAACCACTGCGGCGCGCATGAGGGCCTGGATCTGGGCGCCTTCCGCACCGATCCGCGCGGCGCAATCGAGTTTCTGGCCCCGCTCGTGAAGCTTTACCTCGACGCGCCGCACTACGAGCGCGAGAAAGAATACTGGGCGGTGAACGGCCTCACCGTCGGGCCGGAGCCCGACGTGGTCGTGCAAAAGGCTTGGGACCTGCCGAAACGCCACTACGAGCTGCGCGTGCGGGCCGCGGACGGTTCCCCCGCCGCCGGAGTAGTGATCAGCCAGACGCTGCGCACGCGCGAATGCGGGGTCTCGACGG
>JACQDI010000666.1 GCA_016201195.1 Acidobacteriota bacterium
CAAGAGCTTCCGCGCGGTCCGCCCGATTCAGGAATGCATCAACGCCGCCTTCGAGCCGGAGATACAGCAGAATCCCAAGACCGGCCAGCCACAGTACGCACCCCTGGAGCAGGACCGGCAGGCGAGCGGCGAGCAGCCCTGCGTCATTGCCTTACCTATTGCATATCCGTACGGATACCGGGGCGTGACCAAGACAGCCGTCAACCAGTGCCTGCCCTCAACGGTGGCGGCATTTGTCGAGTGGCTGCTCAGCCAGAGCGGCTGGAAGGTTGGAGATCCCGAGAACACGGAACGCCGGGTGCCGCTCGCCGCGCGGCACGTGTGCATCCTGTTCCGGCATTTTCTGTCTTTCGGGATCGACACGACCCGCGAATACCTGCACGAACTGGAAGCGCGCGGCATTCCCCATGTTCTGGTCGGGGCGCGGTCGTTCCACCGTCGCGAGGAGGTGGAAACGCTGCGGACGGCCCTGGCGGCGGTGGAGTGGCCGGATGACGAGCTGTCGGTCTTCGCCACGTTGAAGGGGTCGCTCTTTGCGATTTCCGACAGCGTGCTGCTGCGCTTCCGGCACGCGGTGGGGGCGCTCCATCCGTTTCGCCCGCTTCCGGAAGATCTGGACGCGGACCTCCGGCCGGTGGCCGAGGCCCTCGGCCTGCTCGCTGAGCTGCACCGGCGCCGCAACTGGCGTCCCCTTGTGGAGACGGTCCACGCGCTGCTGGAGGCCACGAGGGCCCTGGCCGGGTTTGCCTTGCGCCCGGCGGGCAACCAGGTGCTGGCCAACGTCCATCGCGTATGCGACCTGGCGCGCAACTTTGAGCTCAGCGGCGGGATCAGCTTCCGCAGCTTTGTCGAGGAGCTGACCGCCCAGGCGGACAAAGAGTCCTCGACCGAGGCGCCGGTGCTCGAAGAAGGGGCGGAGGGCGTCCGGGTGATGACCGTGCACAATGCCAAGGGCCTGGAGTTTCCCGTGGTGATTCTGGCCGACATGGCCACCAAGCTCGCCCGCCAGGAGCCGGACATGTTCGTGGACACGCAGCGGGGCATCTGCGCCATGCCGCTGGTGGGCTGCGCGCCGCACGACCTGCGGGATCACCAGCCCGAGGAGCTGGCGCGGGATTTGGCCGAAGGGGTGCGCGTCGCTTACGTGGCCGCCACGCGGGCGCGCGACCTGCTGGTGGTGCCGGCGGTGGGCGATGAGCCGCTCGACGGCTGGGTCGCTCCGCTACATAAGGCGCTGTATCCACCGCGGGACCGGCGGCGGCGTTCCGAGCCGGCCCCGGGATGCCCCGGCTTCGGCGACACCACGGTGCTGGGCAATCCGCCGCACTACAGCGGCACTGAGGAGTTCGCCATCCGGCCGGGGCTGCATGCGCCCCAGCAAGGCTCGCACCGCGTGGTGTGGTGGGATCCGGCGAAGCTCAACCTGCGGGCGGCGAGCAACCTCGGCTTGCGACTGGAGACCATCCTGGCCGAGGATGCGGCGGACCGGAGCGTGGACCAGTACGAGGAATGGAAAACGGAGCGGCACCGGGCGCTCGAAGCCGGCAAGCGGTTCGAGTTTGAAGTGTTCACGGCAAGCGAAGCGGCAGCGGCGCCCGGCGAGGCTGAGATCGCCGTGGAGATGATCGAGCGGGCCGACGGGCGACCCGGCGGGCGGCGGTTTGGAACGCTGGTGCACACCGTTCTGCGCGACGCCGACCTGGCAAGCAAACGGCAAAACGTGGCGTCGCTGGCTGCCATTCACGGGCGAGTGCTGGGGGCGCCGGCCGCGGAAGTCACGGCGGCGGTGGAGGCGGTTTGCGCCGCGCTCGCTCACCCGCTTGTGCGCCGCGCGGCGCGGGCCGAGCGCTGTCATCGCGAGTGGCCCTTGCTGCTCCAAGTCGACGGGAAGATCCTCGAGGCAGTGGTCGACCTGGCGTTTCTGGAGGACCGCGCCTGGACCATCGTGGATTTCAAGAGCGACGCCGACCTCCCCGCCAGCCGCGAGCGATACGAGCGGCAGCTCCGGTGGTATGTCGCGGCGCTGTCGCGGATCACCGGGCAGCCGGCTCGGGGCCGGCTGCTTGCGGTATAATGGCCGCGTATGCAGAGGGAGCTGGCCCAAAAGCAGGAGAAGCTATTCTCGATCCTGCGGGACATGGAGCGCGTGATTGTCGCCTTTTCGGGCGGCACCGACTCAGCCTACCTGGCCTGGGCGGCGCACCACGTCCTGGGGGACCGGGCGCTGGCTGTGACCGCTGACTCGGCTTCCATTCCCGAATCGCACAAGCGGGACGCGGAGGCGTTCGTGCGCCAGTTCGGCCTGCAGCACGAGTATATCGAGACCTTCGAGTTCGACAATCCGGATTACGTCCGCAACAACCCCGACCGCTGCTTCCACTGCAAGGACGAGCTGTTCACGCGGCTGGCGGGGGTGTGCCGCGAGCGGGGCATTCCCAACGTGGTGTACGGGGTGAACGCGGACGACACGCGCGACTTTCGTCCCGGCCAGCGGGCGGCGAAGGAACACGGGGTGTGGGCGCCGCTCCTCGATGCCGGCATGACCAAGGCGGAGATCCGCGAGTTGTCGCGAGAGATGGGGCTGCCCACCTGGGACCGCCCGGCCTCGGCTTGCCTCAGCTCCCGCATCCCCTATGGAACCGCCGTGACCAAAGAAAACGTCAAGCTCATCGAAGAGGGCGAAGAGGCCGTGAAGGCTCTGGGGTTCCGCCAGTTCCGTGTCCGGTATCACGAAGAGCTGGTGCGCATCGAGATCGCGCCGGAGGAGCTGGAGCGGGCGCTGAACATCGAGGTGGCCCGCAAGCTCACGGAGATTTTCAAGGGCCTCGGCTTCAAGTACGTGACCCTGGATCTGGAAGGCTACCGTCAGGGATCGCTCAACGAAGTACTCACTTTTATTAAGACATAGAGAGACACTACGGCGTGGTGAAGGTGCTCCGAGCCGGCTATCCGAGGTTTCCCTCGGATAACCGGGGTGCGCAAGGTCTGACTCGGCGCGCCGGCGGAGAGAGGTTATCGAAACCCGGTCTCACGGGGCCGGGCCTCACCGGCGGTGCAGTCCGTTCAACCTTACAACCGTCCATCGATG
>JACQDI010000049.1 GCA_016201195.1 Acidobacteriota bacterium
ATGTGTGTGGACGCCTGCAACGCCGGCAAGGATGTGTACGAGGAGAAGCCCGTGTCCAACTGCGTTCGCGAGGGACGGCTGATGGTGGAGGCGGCGCGCCGCAACGACCGCATCGTGCAAGTTGGCATGCAGCAGCATTCGGCCACTCATTTCCGGCGCGCCGTGAAGCTCATTCAGGAGGGGCGGCTCGGCAAGATCCATTACGTGCAATGTTGGAATCACGAATACTCTCCTCCGCAAGGGATTGGAAATCCGCCTGACTCGGAACCACCTGCCGACCTGGATTGGGATTTGTGGCTAGGGCCGGCGCCCAAGGTCCCTTACAACGAAAACCGTTTTCGTGGCGGCCGCTGGCGGTGGTTCTTCGATTACGGAGGAGGGAAACTCGCCGACTGGGGGCCCCACCTGGTCGGCATCGTGCATCAGGCCATGAACGTGAAAGGACCGTTGAGCGCCGCCGCCTCCGGCGGCAAGTACTACGCGACCGACAACCGCGAGTCTCCGGACACGCTGCACGTCGTCTACGAGTACCCGGGGTTCCTGCTCTGTTACTCGACGCTGCTCCACAACACCTATGGGCACAACGGCAACCTAGGATGGAAGCCGTTCGGGAGCTACGGGACCATGTTTCACGGAACCCAGGGAACGCTGTTCGTCGATCGTGCGGGGTATGAGATTTTTCCCCAAACATCGGTTAACAGGGAGCCCACAGGCGCGCAGATCAGCGCCACGGAAGACCCCTATGGACTGGGTCTCTACTACACCAGCCAGCTTGCGTCGGAGCGAGGAACGTCCTCTTTTCAGCATGAGCCGCACGTCCGGAACTTCCTGGATTGCCTGAAAAATCGCAAGCGACCGAACGTCGATATCGAGTTTGCACACCAGGTCGCCACAGCCTGTCATCTCGGCAACATCGCCTACCGTGCAGGAGAGAAAATTCTGTGGGACGCCGAAACGGAAAAGATCACCAACAGCGAGAAGGCTAGCCGGATGCTAACCCGTTCGTACAGGGCGCCCTGGCGCCTACGCGGGTTGGAAGGATAAAGATGGCAAGCAGACGAGCCTTACCCCTCATTGCTTTCATTTTCACGAGCCTCTGGTTGGGCGGCCGGGGAATCGCACAGCCCGCCTCCCAACGCAAACTCTACATCCACACCTTTATGCATCACTATGTGGGCGGCGGTGGTTTCTACCCGTCGGCCGAGGATGTACGCGCGTTCGCCCGGCTAATGCAGAAGTACGAGGTGCCGGCCACATTCTTCTTCGATGGCATCTCGGTCGAGCGGCTTCAAGAAGAGGACCCGGCCATTTTCGATTACCTGAACGGGCTTAAGGTGCCGCTCGGCTATCATGCCGAGGAAGCGCACGGTCCCTTTCCCGTCATTTGCGTACGCCCCGGCTGCGTGGCGTACGGGCGAAATTGGGGGGAGGCGCTCGAAGAAGCCAAGCAACGTTACAGCCACCGCATTGTGCCGGGTCCGGTTGATCCACGCACCAAGCAGATGGACCTCCGACAGGGCGGCGCCAGCGACCTGGGCCGAATTGGCGGCCTGGCGCTGGTGCGGGAAGCCTTCGGCAGGGACGTCAGTATCGTCACTGCGCACAGTGTTGAGAGCGCCCCGGCGGGTTACGCCTTCCAGCAGATGAGTGACTTCCGGGTGGAACAGCCGTCCATTCCGCTGGTGGGGCTTGCGGGTGCGGTGATGCGCCAGTACCCGCGCGAACTAATCGAGGAGGCCCTCACCATGGCCGGGGCCAACACCGATTTTTTCTGGTACATGAATCGGCTCAATTACAAGACGCGCCCGCAGCCGGCGCAAAATCTCCCGTTCCGTTTCATGGAAGTAGGTCTGACGGCGTGGCCGCCCCGCGGCTTGGCTGCGGTCGAGGAGCAGTTGCAGCAGCTAACGGCCCAGGTCCGGGCGGTTCCTGGGAGCCGCTTTATCACCCCTGGCGAATTGCCCGGATTCTTCGAACCCCAGAACGCCCGGCCGATCCTCCGTGACGAGCTGCGCTCTCTGGCGGGGAAACTGCTCGCTGACTGGAAAGGCCGGCCGCCAGATTTTGTTGACCTGAGTACGCGATCCTATTCCTTAGTGAATGTCTGGGAAGCGCTGGACCAGGCGCTGGCGTATTACGGCGCTAACGGCCAATTGCCAAAGTCCGTCAGCGCGACTGCACTGTTCGGCCCGATCGCCCGACCGGAGGAAACCGCTTCCCTCAAAGCCACCGTCAAAGTGCCGTTAAAGGCTGTGCGCACCGCTGCCTCTGCGGCTTTGGAGCAAGCCAGTCACCTGGATCCCCGGCGCGTTCCAATCCATACCGTTGTCGGTGACGTGGATCTCAACGCTGCCGAATTCCTGCTGGTCATGGCCCGGGCTTTTCTGGCGCTGGTTGGCGGAGCAGAGCCGGCGACTGTGAACGTCGATCCGAGCTCGACGCTGCCGCCATACGCGGATGTGCTGGAGCGCTTCTTCAGGCCCACCGACAGCCGCCCGTTGTGTTACACGAAATTACAGTTATGGACAGTCAAGCCCGCGGTTGTGAAACCGGAAAACAGCGAGGCGAAAACACAACGTTGATCCTCAGTACGTCCGCCAGAACTGCCGCAGGCTGTCGCGGTCGGGGATGGGGAGGCGCTGGTCGACCGGCAGCAGCGGCGGGAAGGGGGCGTGGGGTTCGGTCTGGTACCAGTAGGCCACCGAAGAGTAGTCGCTGGCGTGGATGTTGGCGGGGCCGTGCTCGATGGTCACCTTGATGGACTTGGCGAACAGGACCGGGTCCTCGATGTGGTAACGGTACATGGTCCACTTGCCGGAGTAGGGAGCAGGTCCGTCGGTGGGGCCGGCCAGGGAGATGCCGTGGTAGGGCATGGAGTTCAAACCGCCGGGATATCCCCAGGCGGCGCAGAAGTAATCTTCGGTGCCGGTGCCGACTAGCGAGGGCATGGTTTCGCCGTCGATAAAGATCATGTCGTCGCCTTCGCCGAACCAGCCGTAGTTGGGCATGGGATTTAGGTGGTCGATCGAGAGGTTGCAGCCGGCGTAGTGTCCGCGGCCGGCGGCCTCCAGGATCACGTAGTTGCTCTTGCCGTCGAGGTTGACGATTTCCTTGGTCGCGGCGATGAGGTTCTGGGAGCGGTCGGCGACGTGGATGCTGGGCTTGGTGGGGTTCTCGCGGCGCCATTGGGCGTGGAAGCGGAGTGCTTCACCGGGCAGGCGGTCGTACTCTTCGTAGTCGACGTAGTAATAGAGTGACTGGACCGGCATCTGGCCCTGGTTCTCGACGGTGAGGCGGGCGCCGCGGGCGAAGGGCATGGGGAAGAAGCAGTTCATGGCCGCCTGGTTGCGGGCCTGGGGCCCGCCGCCGGTGACCATGTTGAGGGGTAGGCACCAGTAGTTGGAGACGCGGGCGTGGCCGACACCGAAGAAGTCGCCGATGGGGGTTTCGACGCTGGGGGAGGTCTCGCCGTCCCAGAATGCGCGCAGGACCAGACGCCGCAGGTAACCGGGCTCCTCGTCGCCGATGGTGATCCAGATGTGGCGGATGCAGCCGGCGCCGGAGATGTCGGCGATGACGGCGGTCGCGCCGGGGTCGACGCCGACGCGGTCGGCGTTTTTGCCGGTGCGGTCCCAACTGGAAGAGCGGCGCCGCCGGCCTTCGCGGGCCAGGAAGAGATGGCCAAGGCCGGAGGGCATCTGGGCCGCCCCGGCCCGGGCGGTTTGGGAGGAAGCGGCCAGCAACGGGGCGCCAGCGCCGCCGACTCCGAGGTATCGGAGAAAGTTTCTGCGCAGGGTTCCACTCGACATATGGCTGCCTTGCTTTCTGCCTACTCGGCCAGGCGTTCCTTCATGATCTGGGACACCGTCTTGTTGTGCTTACCTTCAGGGTCTTTGGATTGCAAGAATTTGAACCAGCGCTCAATCACATCGGGCGCGCCCTGAAAGTTGAACTCATGGGTAATGAAGCCCACGATGTCCCCTTCCATCTCCTTCGTCTCCTCGTACATCTGACTCAACTCCAGCACCATGGCGTCGTTGCCAACGAAGAACATCGGCAGTTCCCAGTGTTGCCGGCCGATCAGCCTGGGTGGGCGGGGGGGCTCGTGGATGCCTTCGGTTTCGTAGAACACTCCGCGTGGAAACTCAAGCCGCGCAGGAACCTGCGACCACGTGGGAGGACGGCCAAACGCGCCCGTCACCACCCGCTCGGGCGCGGCCAGCCGGTTCAGCAATCTCATGAAGTCCGACATGGTGCCCAAATACTTCTCCCGGGGGCGGCTTCGCCCCACAGCATCGATTCTTGTATCCTTGAGCTCCTTGGGGTCGACATCGGTGTAGCCATCCCACCCGCCGGGGTGAAACATCGGGTGATGCTGAGCGCCGACCTCGTGGCCGTTTTTCTGCCACTTCCGGAGCAGCGCCAATTTCTTCTCGTCCGCTAAGATCATCTCCGCCCACTGAGGCGTGAACTCGAAGGTTACTTTCACCTTATATCGCTCCGCCAGCTCCACAAGGCGGACAACCGCCGCGAACAGGGTGTCGTTGGCAGTGGTCGGCTCTAAATGTAAAGCGAAAAAACAGTCCGGAGTGAATCGATTTGCCGTCCCCATCTGGGCCGCGGGAGCCGGCATCAGCAATCCACCCGCTATCAGAACCGACATGAACTTCATCATGGCTATTCGCCTCCTTATCCTCATTCGCCCCGCCGAACTCAGGCTCAGCCGAGCACTCGCTTCAGGCTGGCCATTGCTTTGCGCGCCACCACCACCGGATCCTCCTGCCAGAGTTGCTTGTTGAACAGCTCCAGCGACGCAAAACCGGTGTAACCCTTGCTCTTGAGCTTGCCCAGGATCGCGCCGAGCGGGATGATTCCCTCCCCCGGTAGCACCCGGTCGGCATCCGTCAGCAGCTCGCGGGGTACGCCGGGGGCAATATCATCAATGTGCAAGTGCAGAAGTTCCCCCTGCCTCAAAGCGTCGAGTTCTTCCAGCTTGCCGATCCCCGCGTAGAGGTGAAACGTATCGACCATCGGTCGCACAAACTCGTGGCGGGCCTTGCGGCACAGCTCCAGAACGCTGGTCAGGCACCCGAGAAACGTGGAGCCTTTGATGCACTCCACCGCGATCCTGACGTCGAAGCTCTTGGCGATCTCGCCGATCTGGCGCGCTACGTCGACCGCTGCCTGGTAGTCATCGGCCTTCACATCGGGCTCTCGAACCGCTGACGGGCTTACGATGACCGGCGCCTCGAGTTCCCGGCACAGCTCCAGGACCCGCCTCAGTCCGTCCATTCGTTTGTCACGATCGGGAAGCCTGGGAAAGAAAATGCCGGGCGGGGTGCCTCCGGCGGAGACCGACTTCAGGCCGTTGTCTTTCAGTATCCGCTTCACCTCTGCCAGCGACGACTTCGGCAGGTACTCCTCGACTTTCCGGAGCCACGGCTCGACGAACCGGAACCCGGCCTTCCCGTAGGCTTCCATGGCGGTTTTGAAGTCCACTGTCATGGTCGTAGCTTGGTGAATGCAAGGGCTGAGCCGGCCCCGCGATCCATCCATCGAGCCGGCCAGCGCCGCTCCTGCGGCGAAGGACTGTAACAACCGCCGGCGGTTGGAACCCTCTTTCATTGCACTGCTTTCTTGCATAGATCAATCCCCTTTGGCTCTGACGAGAGCCTCAGAAATAAAGCTTTAAGGCCATTTGAATCACCCGCGCCGACCTGGCTGCCGTGATTCTTCCGAACTGCGGCGTCCCCAGGATGGCGCTGGGCGATGCGAACTGCGGAGTGTTAAAGAGGTCAAATAACTCAGAGCGGAACTCCAGATTACGCCGATCCCCTCCGAGTCGAAAGCGTTTCAACGCGGAGAAATCGAAATTGACCAAGCCTGGCCCCAGCAGCAAGTTCTTTTCGGAGTTGCCGAAGGTGTAGGGCGCCGGCGCAGAGAATGCGCTTGTGTCGAAGTACCGCTGCAAAGACCTTTCAGACGCGGGCAACCGCCCGTCTTTGAGCCGGTTGGGTCGAAGGCCAGAGTCAAGGCCTCCTGGATTGATGCAGTTGCAGGTATTCGGCACAGCCCCCATAGCGACCGGCCCGCCGCTTTGCAGGGTAGTGATGCCGTTGATCTGCCAGCCGCCCAGCAGGAGGTTCCACCACTTGGCGGAGTCCAGAAAGCGCTGGCCCTGGCCGAAGGGGAGTTCATAGTTGTAGCTGAACACGAATCGATGTGGGATATTGAATCCACCGATGGAGCGCTCAGCGCGGAGATTGTAGACGTTCTGAACAGACTGATTAATCCCCGCATTGAACGCACCGCCGTTCGGGCCGGAAAAATCATTGATATCTCGGGCAAACGTGTAGGATGCCAAGAAGGTCAGGCCTTCGCGGAATCGCCCTTCGGCCTTGACTTGAAGCGAATGATAGATGGAGCTGCCGCGGTTCGCCCACGAATTGACCTGCCCAAACTGGGGAAAGGGTAGGCGAGTCTGAAAATTGCCGGGGCCCATCTGATCGGGAGGCACTTGGTTGATGGGTACATTTGCCAGCAGATGGGTTCCCTTGGACCCAGCATATGCGGCGTCTAGCAAGAGTTGTTTGGAGAAAAGTTCGTACTGCCAGCTTAACTGCCAGTTCTGGACGTAGTCAAAGGCGGGAAGCCGCTCGAAGGTGATCACGTTAGCGCCGAATCCCGGACCGATGAAGCCTTCAGGGACCTTCAGGATGGCAGGCGGAGGACCTTGACTGAGAACAAAGGGCGGATTGATATTGTCCACGGTCGAGACCGAGACGCTGGCCCCCGATCCCCACGGGAAACTAATGGGTGCGTTGGAATCTTTCACGGACGAATAGAAGATCCCGTAACCGCCGCGCACGACTGCACGACGCAGCCCCCGCGGCTGCCAGGCAAATCCAAAACGCGGCCCGAACTTGGACTCGAAATCAAAAGGCGAGCGGGGACGACCCTCCCGCCCCACGCGCTCCAGCTTCCCCGTTTGCAAATTGAAATTGCTGATCTGATCGTTGAGTTCGGTAATCGGCGTGGAGCCGTCAAACCGGAGTCCCAGGTTCAACGTAAGCCCCGAGCTCGCCTTCCAGTCGTCCTGTACGAAGAAAGAGGGAGTGCTGGTGCGAAAGTTGAGCCCGATCTGCGAAAGGCCGACCGAGCCGCTCGTCGGCAAACCCAGCAGGAAACTGGCCAAGCCAATCCCCGTGTTCGGAACACCAGGCTGGCTGCTGAAGGTGGAATCGAAACTGAGCGTCCCCACGTCCGGTTGGAAACGGCGAATGCGCGAGACCTGAATGTCGGCGCCCGTCTTGATCGTGTGGCGGCCCTGCACCACTGTCAGCGAGTCGAGCAGGTAGAAATACTGCCAGGGCTCGTTGATCAAAGAACGCGGATTCGGTCCTAGACCAGCCGTCCCGCTAATATTAACAGTGGGCATCCCCAGGGCCGGAAAGTTCGGTATGCCGAAGACCGCCGCCTGGTTTTCAGGATACCCAGCCGTCTCCTGTAGAGTGTAAATACGCGTGTAGCCAAGGCGGAATTCATTGATCAGCCGAGGATTAAAGGTGTGCACTTCTTGCAAGGCCACGTTGCGGGTCTGAATGTTAAGGTTCCCCCCCGTCCGATCCGCCAGCCCGGGCAGGACCTTCGACGGGATCCGGATGTTCGAACCGTGGGAGTAGCGAACAAAGAAACTGTCGCTGTTCGAGAGGCGGTGGTCCACCCGAACATCAACGTTATTATCGGTAGTGCGGCCGACCGAGGAGGACACGTAGTTGGAGACAAGGCCCGGCGCGTTGGGCACCGGGAAGAGCTGAATCAGGCGTGCCGCCGCCGGATCGGTACGAGACGAGGGCACTTGGTTGCCCGCAAACGGGTCTCGCAGGAAACTGCCCGGCCTCACCGGGTCCGGTCTGGTGGTGGCGGGGTCGAAGATGGGGGCCTGAGTTCCTTCCGAGAAGTCTCCGCCCCGCTGCGGGAGCGTCGGCACGGTGTTGACGAAAGTACCCACACTGTGATTTCGCTGGCCTCCGTAACTGACAAAGAAAAACAGCCGGTCCCGGCGAATCGGCCCGCCCACGGTGCCCCCGAAACGGTTGTAGCGCACGACGGGTTTTTTCGAGCCGGGAAGGGCGAAGAAGTTGCGCGCATTCAGCACGTCATTCCTGAAAAATTCGAAGGCGCTGCCGTGGAACTGGTTGGTCCCGGACTTGATGGCCAGGCTGACGATGCCTCCGCCCGTCCTGCCATACTCGGCTGAGAAGGCGTGGGTCAGAACCTTGAACTCCTGGATGGCGTCCCCCGACGGCACGTAGATGGGTATGCCGCGATGGTTTTCGACCCCGTCCAGTAAAATGGAACTGGCCGTAGCGCGTCCTCCCCCGATGCTGGGAAAAGCTGCTCCGGGCTGCGTCTGCACGCCGGGCGCCAGGGCCACGAGCGAAAACACATTGCTGTCCACTTGGGGCAGGTCGAGCACTTTGCGCGTGTCGATGACCTGACCTAGCGTAGAGGTCTCTGTCTCCAGCAGAGGCGTCCCCGCATTGACGGTGACCGTCTCCGTGGCCTCGCCCACTTGCAGGTCGATGTCGACCCGCAGTTTGTGGTCCATCTGCAACAGGATCCCGGTGCGCTGGAATGATTCGAACCCTCCCCGCTCGCACCTGACCTGGTACTCGCCGGGGGTCAAGTAAGCAATCATGTAATTGCCAAGCTCGTCCGTCTCGACGGTGTTCTGGACGCCGGTTTGCACATTCCTGATGATGACTCTGGCCCCCGGAACCACAGCCCCGGACGTGTCACGCACCGTACCCACGATTGCCCCCACAGGCGTCTGCGCCGGCAGCACCGAGGGGAGCAGCCAAAGCGCCAGCCCCACGCAGGCCGCGTATCTGAAACTCATGCTTCGCATCTTCGTCCTCCTCTGCATCCTATCGACGGGTCCCGGCAACGCCCGTTGTCCAAGCCCGGTCCAACTCCTCCACGCTCATCTTGGCCCGCCAGATAAAACCTTCGAAGCGGACGGCACCCACTGCCGCTCCGCGTGAGGTATCGGCGGTATAGGGGATTATCAGTTGACAACGCTGAGAACCAGCCACTTTCATGGAAACCATCACCACCGGCCCCGGCTTGCCCCCCACACGGATGGCTCGGTATTCCTGTGCGAGGGCGTAGAGAAACTCGGCCGGGTTCACCTTCATTTCCAGCCAGCGCGGCTCCTTGCCGCGCGAGTCTTCGGTGAGCATGCGGACGCTGATCACGCCCGGCACGTGGCCGGCAAGCTGGCCGCTCACCCGCTCGACCGCGGCCATCATGTCGCCGGCCTCGACCTTCGTATGGGTGGGCATCCAGACATGGAAGTCCCCACACGGTGGCAACCCTTGCGCGTTAACCACGTCCGGATCCTCCGGCATGGATTCCCGGGGGATCTCGTGCGGCATGTAACCGGTCTTTGCCTTCTCCGGATCCAGCTTCGGTTCCGCCTTGAGATCGAAAACCGGGAAATCGACGGGCCCACGCAGTCGCCGGAGACGGACGCTGCCGGGCAGCCGACCCCTCTTCCGCTGCTCCACCAACGATGCCGTCAGCGCTTCGAAGGCATCGGCCAGGCTGAGAGCGCCCCGCGACGTCTGCAAGAGTGCAGGCGGTGCGCCAAGATCGCCATCGTGGGTGCCCTGCGGCCAGCGGCCTAGCAGGTAATCGGCCGCCTCCAAAATCTGATCCGCGGTGAGTGACTGAGGCCTCACGATTTTCGCCGCCGGCTCTGTCGCAACTTGAGGAGGCGGCGCACCCCACAACCCTGGTCCGGGCACGCCAGCGGACTTCTCACTGAGGGCGCGAATTCTCTTGAGCGGCGCGTTCATGGAACGCACCTCGGCCAAGGAGCGGACTCCGTACGTCCTGCGGTAGAAAGCCAGCGGCGCGTTCTCAGGCCGCCACTGATAGCTCTCCGGGTCAAGGGATGCTACACGAAAGGACTCCAGGCGAGCAGCCAGGAAACTGATCATTCGTTCCAGACGTTCCCAGTCCGCTCCCATATGGCACATGAAGCCGGTAGCGAAATTCTTGTCGCCGGGGAGATTGCGCGCCAGGATTTCAAACCATTCCGCCGGATCGACCGTGCGGGGCGCGTCGACGCCGGGCGCTTTG
>JACQDI010000050.1 GCA_016201195.1 Acidobacteriota bacterium
CCGAGATGCCCTCGGCGCGATCCCACACCACCGGCGGCTGCCCCTGCATGGCCACCGGCTCGGTGGCGAACAGGCGCTCCAGAATGGGGATCGATTCGGGCACCGGGATCGGGGTGACGATGCGGCGATACCGGGTCTCGACGCGGGGAACCTGGCGCGGTGTCAAGTCAAAATCGGGCATGGTAGTCTTCCGAAAGCTGAACGGTAAAGCAACGATTGTACCGCTTCTGGCCGTCCTCGGAATGCTGGCGGCGGGTTTAGGACGCCGGTTCTCCAGCTTGTAGCGCAGGCCGGCGCGACGCCGAGCAGCAATGCCAGAAGGCGCGCGGGCATAGAAGAATGATACACTCACAGGTCGTTCATGATCCGCCCACTGGTCAAGCGACTCTTTCGCTTGCTGGGAAAATCCGATCACAAGATCATCGCCGTCTATGCCGCTTCGCACCGGGCCTATCGGGACGCGGTGGATTACATGCGCGCCGAAGCGCCCGGGTTTCCCGTGTGGCTGCTGGCCGCCGCGCCGGTCGAGCCGGACGTCGCCGGGCGGTGCGAGCGCGTGGTCGAGCTTCCCAACGGCGCGGGGCTGCCGTTCGCGGTGCTCCGAACGCTTTGGCCTTACTGGGTGGCGGTCAACGTGGTCACCTTCACGCGCGAGCCGGGCTTCGCCTGGATGAAGCTGGCGCCGTTCTTCGTTTTCCCCTGGAAGCTGCTGGTGATGAACGAGCACCGCGATTTCTTCAGCGGCCTGCCGTTCGGGCTGGTCCGCCACGGCGCGCGGCGGTTGCTGGATTGGGTGCTTACCGGACTCGAAACCATCAAGGACCTGCTGCTGGGTGTTTTCTGGAAGATGGCGTGGACGCTGCTCGATCCGGTGCTCGCGCTCACCGCCCAGCCGTGGACGAAGCTATCACCGGAAGCGCCGCCTCTTTCAGATGCAACGGCGGCGGAGAAACACATCCTGCTCACCGAGGACGCCGAGGACCCGCGGGGCGACGTGGGCGATCTGGAGCGGTTGTTCGAGCGGCCCGATACCTTCGCCGCCGGTTTTCAGCCGGGCCGCGCGGGCTTTCAGAAGGACGTGGCGCCGCGCGCCGCGTTCCGGCAGCTCCAACCCGGTGAAGCCACGGCGGTCCTCGCACCGCTCGCCGGAACCGTGCTGCTCGACGCCGAAAAACTGGCGCGACTGGGCGGGTTTCCGCGGGCCCGCAGCCGCCGCTGCCAGTGGCTATTGCTTTACTGGAAGGCGGCGCGGGCGGGGTGGAAGTGCTACAGCGTCGGCGCCGGCCCGGCCCGCGTGCCGATGATCCCCGACCGCGCCTTCGCGGAGGCGGAGTTTTGCTGGCGCCTGCTGCGGGAGCGCCCGCGGCCCCAGCCGGGCGCGGGCAATTTCGATACACGCCGGGGCAGCGTCTGTTTCCACCCGCGCCACCAGTCCAGGCTCCGGGCGGGCCGCCGGCGAGTGCTGATTGTTTCCCCGTATCTGCCGTTTCCTTTGTCGCACGGGGGCGCCGTGCGCATTTTCAACCTGGCCCGGCGGCTTTCCGAGCGTTGTGACCTGCTGCTGCTGACGTTTCGGGAACGCTACGATCAGGTCGAATACGAGCGGCTGGCCTCCTGCTTCGCCCGCGTGCTGGTGGTCGATCACGACGAGCGACGCCGGCCGGATCCGTCCCTGCCCGAGGCGGTCGTGCAGTTCCGCAGCCGGGCGATGGCGGCGGCCATCCGCGAGGCGGCTGAAGAGTATCAGCCAGATTTGCTACAAATCGAATACACACAGCTCGCGGGATACCGGGAAGCGCTGCCGCAGGCCAAGGCGGTGCTGGTCGAGCACGACGTAACGTTTTTCCTCCACGAGCAGCTCTGCCGGTCGGCTCCGTCGGCGCGCAACAAGCAGGAATGCGAGCGCTGGCATCGCTACGAGAGCCACTGGCTCCGGCAATACGACGCCGTGGCGTTGATGAGTGAAGAGGAAAAGGCCCGTGCGGTCGGGGCGGGGGCTCCGCAGCAGCAAACCTGGGTGGTGCCGAACGGCGTCGACACAGAGCGGTTCCACCCCATCGTGCAGCGGGTCGAAGGGCCGCCCGAGCTGCTCTACGTGGGTTCATTCCGGCACCTCCCCAACGTCCTGGGGTTCGAGCATTTGCGGAAGGAAATTCTGCCGCGGCTCTGGCAGCGCTTTCCCGAACTGCGGCTGCGAGTGGTGGCCGGTCCCGACTACGAAAAGCACGGGTCCTCCGGAGGTGTCGATCCGCGCGTCCAGGTGGAAGGCTTCGTTGAGAACCTTGCCCCCTACTACGCACGGGCGCGAGTGGTCGTGGCGCCACTCACGGTATCAGCAGGGACGAACATCAAGGTGATGGAGGCGCTGGCCTGCGGCCGGCCTGTGGTCTCGACGCCGATCGGCTGCGCCGGCCTGGGGCTGGCCGAGGGCGAAGAGATCCTGGTCGCCGCCGAGGCGGACGCGTTTGCCGGCGCGGTGGCTCGCCTGCTGGAAGACCCGGACCTGTGGCAGAGGCTCGCCGAGCGATCGCGGCGCGCGGCGGTCAACCGCTTCAGTTGGCAGCGCGCCGCCGACCGGGCCTGGGAGATGTACGAAGCGCTGTGGAGTTAGTTCGGCTTTCGCACCAGCCGGCTGCTCACCCGCCCGATGATCGCGCTAGAATAAGAACAACATGCAGCTCGTCCTCAACGACGAAACGGTCATCCGGCTGAAGGACATGTCCGACGAGGAGTTCTATGAATTTTGCGCCCTCAACGAGGATCACCGGATCGAACGCACGGCAGCGGGAGACATCCTGATCATGGCGCCGGCCGGAGGAGAAACCGGATACCGGAACATGGATCTTTCCGCGCAGCTTCATCGATGGAGCAAGAGCGACGGTCGAGGCGTGGCTTTCGACTCCAGCACGGGATTTCGTCTGCCCAACGGCGCCACCCGCTCTCCCGACGCGGCTTGGGTGCTGCGTTCCAGGCTGACCGGCCTGACCAGAGAACAGAGGAGGCGCTTCCTTCCGGTATGTCCCGATTTCGTTTTGGAACTGACCTCGCCCACGGATCGTCTCAGCAAGGTCCAGGAGAAGATGCAGGAGTGGATGGCCAACGGCGCGACGCTCGGATGGATTCTGGACGCCGACAACCGCCAGGCGCACGTCTACCGGCCGGGCAGCGTGGAGATTCTGGACGGCCCGCAACGGCTTGCCGGCGAGGGGCTGGTGGAGGGCTTTGTGCTGGAGTTGGCAGGCATCTGGGATCCCGTTTGGTGACGACGATCGATCGCCAGGAGTAGACAGCCCTCCATCAGACGAGGCCCTGCCAGGTGGTGCGCAGCTCGCCGTTCTGGTATTCCTTCCACAGCCGCAGCGCCTGGAGCGCGAAGATGGTGGCGACCGGGTTGGCGTGGGGCAGGACCGTGCCGTCGCGCCGGCCGAAGGAGAAGGCGCCGTTGGTCCGCCGGTCGTCGCTCTTCATCTGGAAAGCGGGCAGGGCGTCGGCCTCGCGGGACGCGGCCGGGAGATCGATCTCGACCACGCCCAGGTACTCACACAGCAGCCGCAGGCGCAGCAACTGGGCGATCACGTCGCAGCGCTCGAGCGCCGGCCGGGTTTCCTCGAGCAGGGTCTGCACGCGCCGGATACCGGCTTGCAGCACCTGGGCGCACTCGTAGCGCTTCGCCACGAAAGGGAGCAGGCCTTCCAGAAAGTAGCAGTAGGCATGGAGCCGGTCGGCCACGCGGGCCGGGTCGGAGTGCCCGGGCAGGAACATCTCCTGCTGCCGCAGGCAGTGCTGCAACAGGTGGTCGGCGACCTTGGAAAACAGCCCGGAGGCGGTCAGCTCGGCCAGCTCCAGGAAAGCCAGGCCCACCTTGAACTGGTGCACGGTCGGCTCGAGGGACCAGGTCTCCGAGCCTTGGGAGGGCACGCCGGAATCCAGGTCCAGGAGCGGGAAGAAGGACCCGTCCACGCGCGCCATGCGGTCGAGCATCATGGCGCCGCAGCGCTCGGCGCGATCCAGGTACATGGGGTCGCCGGTGGCGTTCCACAACGCGATCAGGGCCCGGATGATGATGCCGCAGTCAAAGAAATAAACCAAGCCGCTAGTGCGGGCGCCGGACCGGGACATCTCGAAGGGAAACAGGCCGCTCTGCGGATCCCAGGCATCGTAGCAAAGAAACTGGCCGGCGCGCAGGGCGTTAGACAGAAGTCCGGTTTGCCCCGGCAACGGCAAGTGCAGGTAGCCCAGAATGCCGTAGGCGGTGATTTCGGCCGAAATGTTCTTATATTCCCCGGTGTCGGCCCGATAATACCGCGAAAGACCGCCGGCCTCGGCCTGGACCCCGGAGTACGCTAGCCAGACCAGCCCGGCGCGATAGCAATCGTGCATAACGAGATCAGCCAGTATAGCATTATGGCGTCAACGCTCCGCTATACTGGATCCTATGCGACCAACACTGATTGCGCTGGCACTGGTAGCTTTCTCAACAGGGGCGCAGGCACAGTCGGCTGGAGGAATCCAATGGACCGCCCCCGGGGGATGGAAATCTGAAGGAGCGCGGCCCATGCGCGCTGCCACCTACCGGGTGCCGGCTGCGCCCGGCGATAAAGAGGACGGCGAATGCGCCGTGTTCTACTTCGGGCCGGGGCAGGGAGGCGGCGTCGAGGACAACCTGAAACGCTGGATCGGGCAGTTCGAAAATGCCCAGGGCGAGCCGAAACGAGCGAAGCAGACCATCAACGGGCTGAACGTCACCACCATTGACCTGGCCGGCGCCTACACCGGCGCGGGAGGACCGATGGCGGCGGCAAAGGTGAGCAAGCCCGGCTATCGCCTGCTAGGCGGAATCGTGGAAGCCCAACAGGGGGCGGTGTTCTTCAAGTTTACGGGACCAGCCAAGACGGTGGCCGCGCAGCAGGGCGCGTTTCAGGGGTTGCTCAAATCTGTCCGGCGGTAGGGCGGTCCCCGTCCGGCTCGGGTTTAAAACTTCACTGCCGGCGCCTGGCGGGCGGCGTCGGCAGCGCGGAAGTAGGCGTCCTCGCGCTGGAAGGCCGAAAACGACGCGACGATGTTGTTGGGGAACAACTGGATGTTGGTGTTGTAGGCCTGCACCACCTCGTTATACTTGCGGCGCTCGACAGCGATGCGGTTCTCGGTACCCGCCAGCTCGTCCTGCAAGCGCAGAAAATTCTCATTGGACTTTAGCTGCGGGTAGTTCTCCACGACCACCAGCAGGCGTGAGAGGGCGCCGCTCAACTGGTCGTTGGCGGCGATGCGCTGGGCGGGCGTCTTGGCGCCGGCCATGGCCGCCCGGGCCTGGGCGATCGAGTCGAACACCGTTCGTTCCTGGGCGGCAAATCCCTTCACGGTTTCCACCAGGTTGGGGATCAGGTCGCTGCGCCGCTGCAGCACCGTGTCCACCTGGGCCCAGGCGTTTTTGATAGCCTCGCGCTGGGTAACCATCTCGTTGCGGATCTTGATGAACGACGAGCCGACGGCCAGGCCGAATAACAGGAGCACCGCCACCACGATCGCCAGGATTTTCACGTTGCCTCCTGTGGATAGTATAGCGAGGTTTCACAGGTGCGTTGCGCCCTTGGCGTGATGCTTTTATCGGGAGTACGTTCTTTCGGCCATCCCCAAAGCGCGGTGCAGATTGGCCCGGGCGAGGTTGCGGTTGAAGCGCGCGCGGACCAGGTTTTCTTCGGCGCGGGCGATGCGATCCTGGGCGTTGACCACTTCGGTGTTGTCGGAAACGCCGCCCTGGTAGCGGGCCAGGGCGAGGTCCAGCTCCTCTTTGGCCAGGCGGGAGGAATCCTCGGCCACCTCAACCTCGCGGCCGGCGGCGTCCAGGCCCGCGAGCGCGGCGAGCGCGTCGGTTTCCACTTGGGTGCGGACCGCCGCCAGGTTGGCTCGCGCCTCCTCCAGGCGCCCTTCGGCCTCGCGCACTTCGCCGCTGATGCGGTGGCCGGTGAAGAGCGGCACGCTGAGGACGCCCTGCACGCGGTAGACGTCCAAGTTGCGCGCGGGCGAGTCGCCGCTTTGGCCGAAGCTTCCCTGGAGCTGGAGGGTGGGGAGCCGCTGGGCCTTCAAGCTCTGCACGCTCAGCTCCGCGGCGCGCACCGCCTGCGCCGCGGCTTTCAGGTCGATGCGGCTTTCAGCGGCGCGCGCCAGGGCGGTTTCCGGATCGATCTGCGGCGTTTCGTAGCAACTGCTGATGTCGGCCAGCTCAAATCGCGAGGAGATCCGGGCCTGCAACAGGTTGGCCAGTTGCAGCTTAGCGACGGTCACGCTGTTCCGGGCCTCCAGCCAGACCTGACGCAGGTTGTTGGCCTGCTGGCGGGCGCGCTTGACCTCCACGGCGTTCGCGATGCCGCCCTGGAAGCGGTCGGCCGTAATCTGGTGCAGGCGCTCGGCGGTTTCGACCTGGGCGGCCAGGGCCGCGGCCTGCGTTTCGGCGCGCAGCGCCTGCACGTAGGCCGAAACGACGCTAAGTACCACCAGTTCCCGCGCGTCGGCAGCCTGGCTGCGGGAGGCGTCCAGGCGCATCTTGCCGGCGCGGCTGCCCAGCCACAACGGGGCGTGGAACAGGTTCTGGGAAACGGTCCCGCGACCGTCAAAAGACTGGAACGGCCCCACCCGCGCCGGGGCGAAGGGGAGACGGATCCCCTGCGCGCGCAGGTTTACCGCCTGGTAACTGTCGCCGACCCCGAGGGAAATCTGGGGGTAGAGGCCGGAGGTGGACTGCTCGGAGCGCCCCTCGGCCTGGGTCAACTGGGCCTGTGCCAGCCGCAACAAGGTGTTCTGGCGAAGGGCCAGCTCGACCGCCTGGGGCAGGGTAAGCCGGGCCGGGATCTCGGGGCGAGCATCGGTTTGGGCGGCGGCGGCAGTGATTGAGCAGCACAGAAGCAGGCAGGCTCCGGAGAATCGGCAGTTCCGAATTTGGTTCATGCCCTATTATCGCAAGGCACTTCTTGAGGCTCCCGCAATTCGGTGACACGCTGCCAGGCGGCGCACGGGCTGAAGCCAGGTGAACAGAACTTCAGTTGCCAACCAGTTTCCTGCGAATCAGATCCAGCGCCAACTGGCTGGCCTGCAGCCGCACGCGATCGCGCTCGCCGACGAAGCGGCGTTCCTTGACCTCGCAACTCTGCTGGTCGGCCACGGCGATGTAGACCAGGCCGACGGGGTGGGAGCTGCCGGGGTCGGGGGCGGGGCCGGCCACGCCGGTCACCGAGACGCCCAGGGTCGAGCAGGCGGCCTCGCGGGCGCGTTGGGCCATCTCACGGGCGGCCTCCGCGCTGACCGCACCGTGGGTTTCGAGCGTCTGGGGGCTGACGCCGAGCCACGCCGTCTTGGCGTGGCTCGAGTAGCTCACCCAGCCGCCGAGGAAGTAGCGTGAGCTGCCGGGGACGGAGGTGATGCGCTCGGCGAGCAAGCCGCCGGTGCAGCTTTCGGCTACGGCGAGCGTCGCTCCGCGCTCGCTGAGCAGGCGGCCGACCACCTCTTCGAGCGACTCACCGTCGCGGGAGTAGATCTTGTCGCGAAGCGCCTCCTCCACCTGGCGGCTGAGCTCCTCGACGAGCGCCCGCGCCTCCGCGTCACTGGAGCCATGGGCGCGGAAGTGAACCTGGATGTCGCCCGGCGCGGCGAGGATGGTGGTGACCGGGTTGGTGTAACGGGTGTAGATGGGCGAGATGAGCTGGTCCAGGTCCGACTCGGGCATGCCGGCCACGCGCAAGACCCGCGCGACGATGTGCCGCTGGGGCAGCCACTGAACCAGCCGCGGCAGGCACTGCGCCTCAAACATCGGCTTCAATTCATTGGGAGGGCCGGGCAGCAGAATAACGACCCCGGCTTGATCGCGGAGCCACTGGCCCGGGGCGGTCCCGCGCTCGTTGGGCAGGATCTCGGCGCCCTCCAGGATGTAGGCCTGGCGGCGGTTGATGGGGGCCATGGCCCGGCGGAAGGAGCGGAAGCGGGCCTCGATGGCGTCGACGATTTCCTGGTGGAACACCAGGTTGCAGCCGCAGGCCGTGGCCGCCGCGTCGCGGGTCACATCGTCTTCAGTAGGACCTAGACCTCCGGTGAGAATCAGCAACGGCGTGCGTGCGCGCGCCTGCTCGATGGCCTGGGTGAGCCGGACGCGGTCGTCGCCGATCACGCCCTTGGCGACCACCTCCACGCCCAGCTCGTTGAGCTTCTGCGTGAGGTAAAGAGAATTGGTATCGACGCGCTGCGGGGTCAGCAGCTCCGAGCCGACAGCGAGGATCTCGGCAGTCATGAGGGTGGAGTCACGCGGTGATCTCGACCCGGTAGAGCGCATTATTGGTCGCGACCACGGCGGTGCGGGCGGAGGCGAAGGCGAGGCCGACGATGCCGGGCCCGGAGACGACCAGCTCGGGCCTCTTGTCCGGTCCCATGCGCCAGATGCCCTTGCGGCCGCCGTGCGACGCGGCCACGTAAAGGCGCCCCTGCGGATCAAAGGCCATCCCCTGCGGCCGGCCCAGGCCGCGATAGTACACTTCCACCTGGCCGCTGTGGGAGATCCGGTAGAGGCAATCGAAGCTGGAGGTGGTCGGGCCGGTGACGTAGAGGCTTTGGTCCGGGCCCGTCGCCAGATGATACGCAGAAATGGACGGCTCGAGGGTGGCGAAGACGAAAATCTGCCGCGACGGTGCCACGCTGGGGGCGATCTTGAAGATGGTGCCGCTGCGGTCGCCGACGTAGAGGTTGCCTTGCTGGTCGAAAGCCAAGCCGGTGGCCACCCCCATGCCCTCCGCGTAGATGCTCATCTTGCCGCTCGGCGCCACCTGGTAGATGGCGCCGTCCATGCGGCTGGAAACGAGCAGCATGCCCTCGCGGTCGAGGGCCAGGCCGGTGGCGTTCATGAGTTCTTTGACGAACGGCTTCACCTCGTAGTGCAGGTCGATCTTGTAGACCGAGACGGGCACCTTCTGGCCGCGCGAGCCGCTGAAGGTGGTGAAGATGTTGCCGTGCATGTCGATGACCGGATTGGCCACCGGGTGAAGGTTCTCGGCGATGGGGAAGCCGACGCTGCACGTGTAGGGAGAACTAGAAGCATCGCGATTCTCGACCACCAGCTCGCCGACGGTGGCGCCCTCGGGCACGCGCACCACCATGAAATCGTTGCCTCCGACGACCAGCGGCGCCTCCACCTGGCCGAAGCGCACGCGCGGCCGCTCCTCGCCGTTGGCCCGGAAACTCTTGCCCTGTACCACAAACTCCCCGCCGGCGATCGCCGCCAGCGGCTTCACGCTCGATATCTGCGGCTTGGGGCCGGTGTCTCTCCTGACAAATGCCATAAGCAAGTCGGTTCGGGGCAAGCCAGAGGCTTACCCTACGATTCTATAACTGCCGTAACACCATGAGCACAACAGCCCCGTAAAGGCCGGCCACCACGTCGTCGGCCACGATGCCCCATCCGCCGGGGAGCCGCTCCGCCGCGCGGGCCGGAAACGGCTTCCAGACATCCAAGGCCCGGAACAGAAGGAACGCGGCGGTCCAGTATTTCCAATTCAAGCCCGGCGCGGCAGCCAGCGTGATCCACTGGCCGACCACCTCGTCCACCACCACCCGCTGCGGGTCCTTCTGCTGCCAGTGCAGGCTGGCCTGGTTGGAGGCCCACACGGCCGGTAAGAACAACGCCAGCGCCGCTGCCGCCAGACCTGCGGGCGGCCATCCGAGCGGCCCCGCCAGCAGCCAGGCGACCGCGATTGCGCCAAGCGAGCCAACCGTGCCCGGTACTTTGGGAGAGTAGCCGCAGCCACCCCAGGTGGCCAGCCATAGGCTACTCGGCATCTTCATCCACCGGCTGCGGGACCGGGGTCGTAATCACGTAGGATTCCGAGGCCCAGTTGCCCAGGTCGATCAGCTTGCAGCGCTCGCTGCAGAACGGATAGTGCGGCGCCTGCTCCTCAACCGGGCGCTTGCAAATCGGGCATTTCACAGCTTGCAGCGCTCGCTGCAGAACGGATAGTGCGGCGCCTGCTCCTCAACCGGGCGCTTGCAAATCGGGCATTTCACTGCAACACTCGCAACAACTCCGGCGCCGGTGGAGGCGTGCTCTGCCGGCCGGCCAAAAGCGTTCCCACCAGATCGTAGTCGCGGGACTCGGTGATACGAACTTGTCCCATCACGCCGGGCAGGGGCGGTGGGCCTTCAAAGTCGTTGATGTAAGTCTTGCCGTCGATCTCCGCCGCTTGGCCCGGCGTTCGCCCTTCCCACAGCAGATCGGTCTCGCTCGACGGTCCCTCCACCAAAATCGCAAATGTTCGGCCGACCAGCGACCTTCCTTTAGCCCGCGAGATTTTCCGTTGTAGCGCCAGCAGCCGGCGCTTGCGATTGTAGATGGTGCGCGCGTCAAGCTTGCCGCCGAGATGGTAGCTGGCGCTGGTCGATTCGTCGGAGTAGGAGAACACGCC
>JACQDI010000667.1 GCA_016201195.1 Acidobacteriota bacterium
CAGGGCCGCGTAGCTGTAAGGGCCGATGTTTTTGCGCGTCAGGCCCTCGACGGTCGGCGTCATGTTGGTCTGGATGTTGTGCTCCCAGATGCCGAGCGTGAAGTCGATGCCATGATCTTCTGTGGTCTGGGAGATGAAGCGCAGCATCTCGAGGTTGCGCCGCTGCTCGCCGGCGGTGAGGCCGGGCACGCGGACTTGCGGGAACTCGGGGATGTCGAGCCAGAAGAGGTAGGGCGGGGCGAGGTAATTGGTCTGGTGGGCGAAAACCAGGTTGAAGCGGTTGAAGCGGTTGCGCGCAAGCATGGCCAGGAACTCCTGCCAGTAGTCGCGCGAGTAATACCAATCGGACTCGAGTTCGCGGTTGTGGAGGAAATAGCGGATGCCGCGCATCGGTGTGGCGGGCGCGCCCTGGGCGGGGACGAGCTGGCCGTGTTCGCGGATCTGGTCGGCGGCTTCGAGGAGGCCGTACATCAGGCCGCGCGGATCGGCGCCGGTGATGCGTCCTGGCGTGATGCGGTAGGACTCGGGGGGACCGGGGCCGAGCTCGGTTTGGATCGAGAGCTCGAGACCGCGGGCGGAGAGGGAGCGATTGAGTTCCGCGCGGCCGAATTCGATCGGGCCGGCCCAAGTGGGGAGGGCGACTAGAGCGCAGTAATATAGGAGCCTCGTCATCTTAAGTCGGTGGGCCGGGGGCCTGCGGCCGAAGGGGCCCGACGGTGCCGGATCAGCCGGTGAAATGGTATCGCGCTATAAGGCTGCCGTCAAAGTCCGCGGCCGACGCGTCACCGAACAGCGAAGCAATATCCCGGTAACCGCTCAGGATCCGGGCCACTTCGAGTGGCTTGGTTTCCGGCCGGCAGATGATAAGATAAGATAGCTGCGAACGTTCCAAAACCGCAGGGGCTCCTCCATCAAGTGCTCGCGCAGGTGTCCCATTCTCGGCATTCGCGTGAGTTTGATGATCGCGTCGTAGATATCCTCGCGGACCCGGTCGGCCGCGTCGACGCTTTCCTGCGCGATGAACTCCCAGATCTCGATGAGGTCCTGTCGAGCAGCCGGGGCAAGAATGAAACTCTGCTTCACTTCCGGCGCCGGCGGTCGCGACTCCTCTGCCGGAGCTCCGCGAATACCGGATCGCCCGGCAGGCCTTGGCCCCGCCGCAGTTGATCCAGGCCCACGCGTATCTCCCGCTGGAGTTCCCGCAGCCTCTGTTTCTGAAGCTCGTCTCGTTCCTTGAGAAGCCGGAGGGCCTCACGGACAACCTCGCTGGCGGTCTGGTACATTCCACCTGAGAGCTTATCGTCGATGAGTTTCTCCAGTTCCGGGGTCAACGACACATTCATACATCCCAGCCTAACAGGAAATAGCAGAATTGGTCAAATTTGGCCTACAAGCTCTCCACCAGGCGGGCGACCAGGGCGACGCGGTCGGGGAGGCGGTCGATGACCACGTGTTCCTGCGGGGTGTGGGCGCCATCGCCGACGGCGCCCAGGCCGTCGAGGGTGGGGATGCCGAGGGCGGCGGTGAAGTTGCCGTCGGAGCCGCCGCCGACCTGCGATTCGCCCAGATCCACGCCCAGCTCCGCGGCGATCTGGCGGGCTTGCCGGTAGAGGCGCAGCACCGCGGGACTGCGCTCGAGCGGAGGACGATTGAGGCCGCCTTCGATGGTGAGGCTCGTGCGCCGGTCGATGGGGCGCAGAGTCCGGAACTTGCTGTCGACGCGGCGGGCGTCGGAGAGGCGCCACACCCGCAGGTCGACCTTGGCCCAGGCTTCTTCGGCCACCACGTTGACGCGCGTGCCGCCGCCGATCACGCCGGGGTTCACGGTGATCCCGCGCTCAAGGTTTGTGAACTCCGCGATGAGGAGTACTTGGCGCGCCAGCTCGAGGACGGCGCTGGCCCCGGCCTCGAAGTCCAGGCCCGAGTGGGCGGCGCGGCCTTTCACGCGGACCGTGTAGTCGCCGACGCCCTTGCGGGCGGTTTTCACTTTTCCCTCCGGGCCGAGGCTCGGCTCGAGCACCAGCACGGCCACGCTCTTCTTCGCTTCGGCTTCGGTGATCGCGCGCGAGGAGTCGCTGCCGATCTCCTCGTCGGAGTTCAATTGCATCACCAGTTTCCTCGCCACCGGGCGGTCGAGTTCGCGCAGGGTTTCGGCGGCGAAGATGGCGTGAGCGATGCCGGTTTTCATGTCGAATACACCGGGTCCCCACAAGCGGCCGTCGGCGATGCGGAAGGGCATGCGCTGCAGCGTGCCCAGGGGATAGACCGTATCAAGGTGGCCTAGGATCAGGACCTGGCCGCTTTTTTTCTTGCCGGGAAGATGGAATTCGACGCGGAGGTGGTTGCCCTTCTCGCGCACGCGGTGGAAGCGGATGGAAGCGACCGGGGCCAGCGTGTCGGCGAGGAACTGGCCGAAGCGGTCGACGGCGGCCTTGTCGTCGCTGGGAGATTCGATCTCGACCAGCCGGCGGATCAGATCGATTTGGGCGTCGCGGCGCGATTGGGCGTAGCTCAGGAGGGGGTCCATGGTCTGCTATGATAGCGTTTTCTGCGCTGCCCCACGCCGTCATGGATGTCAAACAGATCACCGAGATCCTGCCCCATCGCTACCCGATGCTGCTGGTAGACCGCATCGTGGAGATGGAAGCGGAGCGCATCGTGGGGATCAAGAACGTCAGCGCGAACGAGGGGTTCTTTGCCGGGCATTTTCCGGGGTATCCGGTGATGCCCGGCGTCCTGATCGTGGAAGCCATGGCCCAGGTGGGAGGTGTGCTGATCCTGAGCGCCATCCCCGACCGCCAGAACAAGATCGTGCTGTTCGGCGGCATCGAAGCGGCGAAGTTTCGCCGCCCGGTCGTGCCCGGCGACCAGTTGCGCATCGAGATAAAGATCCTCAAGAAGAAAGCCTCCGTGTGCAAGATGAGCGGCACGGCGACGGTGGATGGCGCGGTGGTGGCGGAAGCGACCCTGCTGTGCGTCCTGGCCGACAAGAAGCCGCCGGCGTAGTATGCCCGTTCATCCCACCGCCGTCGTCCATCCAGGCGCGAAAATCGATTCCACCGCGGAGATCGGGCCGTTCTGCGTCATCGGCGACGAGGTGGAGATCGGCCCGGGCACGCGGATGATGGCCCACCTCTACGTGGAAGGCGTCACCTGGATCGGCGAGGGAAACATCTTCTATCCTTATTCGAGCATCGGCGTGGCTTCGCAGGATTTGAAATACCAGGGGGAGCGGGCCGAGACACGCATCGGCAACCACAACAAGATCCGCGAATTCGTGACCATCCATCGGGGGACCAAAGGAGGCGGGGCGCTAACCTCGATCACCGACTCGAACCTGATCATGGCCTACACGCACGTGGCCCACGACTGTTACGTGGGATCCAAATGCATCCTGGCCAACGGCGTGACTTTGGGCGGCCACGTCACCATCGGGGACCACGCGGTGATCGGGGCGTTCAGCGGCGTGCACCAGTTCTGCCGCGTCGGCGTCCACGCCATGATCGGCGGCTACAGCGTGATCACGCGCGATGTGATGCCCTACTCGCTCACCGGCGTGGAGCGCGAGGCGCGGGTGTTCGGGGTGAACAAAGAAGGGCTGAAGCGGCGCGGGTTCCCGCCGGAGACCATCCAGCGGCTGCACAAGGCCTTCCGGCTGCTCAAGAGCTCGAAGCTCAACACCGCGCAGGCGCTCGAAAAAATCGAGGCGGAGGTGGAGCCCTGCGACGAGCTGGCCGAGGTGGTGCGCTTCATCCAGTCCTCAGAGCGCGGGGTGGTGAAGTGAAATACGCGCTGATTGCCGGTAACGGGCGCTTTCCGCTGCTGGTGCTGGAAGCGGCGCGGGGGGCGGGGCGGGAGCTGGTCGTGGTGGCGGTGAAGGAAGAAACCGAGCCGGAGATTGAAAAGCTGGCCGCGCGCTGCCACTGGATCTCGCTCGGGGAACTGGGACGGCTGCTCGAGATCCTCAAGCAGGAAGGCGTCACCCACGCGGTGATGGCGGGCCAGATCCAGCACAAGCAGATCTTCTCCTCGATCCGACCCGATTGGCGGCTGCTGAAGCTGCTGATGTCACTGCCGACGAAGAATACCGACTCGCTGCTGGGGGCGGTGGCGGGGGTGCTGAAGGAGGAGGGCGTGGAGCTGGTGGATTCGACGGCCTTCCTGCAGCCGTTTCTGGCGCCCGAGGGGCAGATCAGCGCGCGGGCGCTCGAGGAGCGTGAGGCCGCCGACATCGCCTACGGCCACCAGGTGGCGCGGGCGCTGGCCGCGTTCGATATCGGGCAGAGCGTGATCATCTGCGAGCGGGCCTGTGTGGCGGTGGAGGCAATGGAAGGCACCGACGCAGCCATGCGGCGCGCCGCCCAATACGCCAACGGGCGCCCGCTCACCGTGGTCAAGGTGTCGAAGCCCAACCAGGACATGCGCTTCGACGTGCCGGTCATCGGTCCGCGGACCATCGTCACCATGCGGGAGGTGAACGCCACGGCGCTGGCAGTGGATGCCGGCCGTACGCTGTTGCTCGACCGGGAGGCGCTGCTGCCTGCCGCGGCGGAGGCGGGGGTGGCGATTGTGGGCTATGCGGCGCCTTGAAAAAGACGCTCACGCAAAGGACCTGGTGTATACTTGCTGCGGCCCGGGAGCCCGAGAGAGGAGATCCCGGATCCAAGGGAGGGAAACCAATGCCTGCTATCACTGGGTCGTTTTCCGGCAACGTCAAACTGCAATCGGCCGTTGCCCTGTCGGACCAATCCAACCACTCGCTGAACTTGGCCGAGATCTCCTGCACGCAGAAGTCCCGGGACAAGAACTGGAACAACGCGACGGTCACCTACTGGGGTATCACCGACCTCCTCGGAGGCGAGGGCAGCCAGACCGGCTACTTCGTCAACGCCCACGGCGGCGGCGACCGGGATTGGGGCACGTTCAAGGGTCGGGCGGCGGCGAGCGGCGCCGAGATGACAGTCGAAGGGACCTGGCAATTCACCGGCGGTAGCGGGAAGTTCAAGGGGATCACAGGCGGCGGCACGTTCAAGAGCACTCTGGGTGCGGCGGGCGCCGTGGAGGCTACCTGGCAGGGCTCTTACGATTTGGCCCCCGCGAAAAAGAAGACCCGCTGATCTGCGAAACACTTCCTTCTGCCCGTGAATCCCGGCAGGCTCCCGCAGACCGCTAACATCCTCGGAAAACCTTGCCGTGCTTGGCGGCTTGGCGAGAGATGAGATAGCATGCCCAGAATCCGAGTGGCGGTGATTGGGGCGGGGGAGTTCGGGCAGCATCACGCCCGGGTGCTGCACGAGCTGGAGAACGCCGAGCTGGTGGGGGTGGCGGATCCGGACCTCGCCCGGGCGCAGGCGGTAGGGGCGCGTTTTGGGGCCCCGGCGGTCGGCGACTACCGAGAGCTGCTGGGGCGGATGGATGCGGCCACGGTGGCGGCGCCCACCACTTTGCACGCCCCGATCGGCGTCGATCTGCTGGCCCACGGCATCGACGTGCTGGTCGAAAAGCCGATCGCCGCCGACCTGGCGTCGGCCGACCGGCTGCTTGCCGCCGCGCGCAACCACGGGCGCGTGCTCCAGGTCGGCCACCTGGAGCGGTTCAACCCGGCCGTGGAGGCCGCTGCCGCCCGCGCCCGGCTCCCGCTGTTTTTCGAGGTCCACCGCATGAGCGTGTTCACGCCGCGCAGCCTGGACATCGACGTGGTGCTGGACCTCATGATTCACGACCTGGACATCGTCCTCAGCCTGGTGGAGAGTCCGATCCAGCAGATCCACGCGGTGGGCCTGCCGGTGCTCTCGGCCAAGGCCGATATCGCCCACGTCCGGGTGCAGTTTGAGAACGGCTGCGTGGCCAATTTCACGGCCAGCCGGGTGTCGACCGAGAAAATCCGGAAACTTCGCTTCTTCCAGCCGCGCCAATACATTTCGGTGGATTATTCGCGCCAGGACGGAGCGATCTTCTCGGTCAGCCCGTCCAACCAGATAGCCTTCGAGCCGCTGCCGGTCGAGCGGGGCGAGCCGCTCCAGCGGGAGATGGCTGCTTTCGTACAAGCCGTCCGGAGCCGGAAGGCCGGCCGGGTGAGCGGCGAAGAGGGTCGAAGGGCGCTCGAGATTGCGCTTAGAATAATAGTAGAGATGGAGTCACACGCCCGGGTGGTGGCGGCGACCATCGCCGGGCAGGGACGGTGACAACTACGGAAGCTGACGAGCTGGAGCTTCACTTACTGCTGCCGGAGTGGGACGAGCCCACGCGCCGGCGCGAAGCCGCATTGGCTTCGGCGCTGCTGCACGTGGCGATCCTGTTCGCGCTGTTGGTGTATGGGAAGATGTTCCCGGCGCCGAAGGACAGCCGGCCCCGCCGCAGCCTGCAGCACATCTCCCTGTTCTTGCCGCCGCCCCAGGAGCTGACGCAAAAGGAGCCTAACCGGGGGCCGCGCTCGAAGCTGTTTGTCGCGCCCGACGTGGCACGGCCCCCGAAGCTGGTGGTTCCCAAAGCCCTGTCGGACGTGCCGCCTCCGCAACTGAGCAAGGGAGACCTGGCCCGCGAGGAGAGGCCGCCCCAACTGGTCCCCAAGCCCGAGCCGGCCGGCACGGTACTGGCGCAAGTGATCCCGCCACCGCCGCCTCCTTCGCCTCCCAAGCTGGTTTTGGAGGACGCGAACAAACCGCCGGGCGGGCGGCTTGGCGAGCCGAAGGTGGGCGTCTTGGCCCAGCAGCGGCCGGGCAGCGTAATCGAGGGCGCCGTGCGGGACCTGTCGCATGGCGCAGGCCAGGGCGGCACCGGCGTCGGGGACGGTTTTGGCGGCGGTACACCGGAGGGCTTCACCCTGCCTTCGCGCGGCAGCGCCGGCAGCAACCTGGAGCTGTTGAGCGACCCCATGGGGGTGGACTTCAAACCCTACCTGACGCGGATCCTGGCCACCGTCCGCCGCAACTGGTACGCGGTGATCCCGGAGAGCGCCCGGCTGGGCATGGTGCGGGGGCGGGTGGCCATCCAGTTCATCATTGTGCGCCAGGGGTCGGTTTCGAAGCTGGTGATCTCCAGCGCCTCCGGCTACGAGGCGCTGGATCGCGCGGCGGTAGCCGGCATCAGCGCCTCCCACCCCTTCCCCCCTCTGCCGGCGGAGTTTCGAGGGGACAACGTCCGGCTCCAGTTCACATTTCTCTACAACATCCCGGTTCGGTAGCTGGACTGCCCAAAAAGCAAGAAAGCCACAGAGACACAGAGAACACAGAGCGGCTACGCCGCAACCAACGGCAAGTCAAAAGGCAAAAGTGGCGGTGCGGCGTGCGCCGGGGGTTCTTTGAGTAGCCGCGCCGGTGGCGCGGCCTTCCTGAGCGGGTGAGTGGACAATCTTCGCGAGCGGCGAAGAATCGGGTCGTTAGTAGTACAGAGCGGAGGTTCGTTGTTAGTTGTGCTTATCGCGGTAGATTTCGCGGCTGAGGCGGTTCTGCTGGCGGGTGATTTTGGCCCGCTCGCGGGGGCCGAGACCGTCGCCATCGTGGCGGTCGCGCCAGACCTCGCGGCCCAGGCGCGCTTCCTGCGACTCGAGCCTCGCCGTTTCGGCCGGGGTCAGCGCTCCGCTGCGCACGCCCTGGAGGATCCGTGACTGCTGGCGTCGCTCCCGCCCGACAATCGAACGGGGCTCGGCCGTCGCCAGACCGGCCAGCAATCCCAGGCTTACCGTTTCCCACGCTGCCATCCGTATGATGTTCCGCATTTTCGTCTTCTCCTCCGTTTGTTTGAGTTCAACCTACTCGATAGTACAAGCTCCGGGCGCGAAAGAAAGTTGCGATCTTTTTTCACAAAAAAACCGCCGATCCTGGGAAGGACCGGCGGTTAGAGTTGCTGCGCGAGGGTCTGCGGGCCGCCGCTACTTCGCGGGCGGCGTCTTGTCCTGGTCGTGCTTCTCCTTGTAGATCTCGCGGCTCAGTTTGTCCTGCTTCCTGTCGATCTGGCGGCGTTCCTTCTTCGAGATCCCGCCGCCGGTCTTGCGGTCGTGCCGGATTTCCCTGTTGAGTTTCGATTCCTGGCGCTCCAGCTTCTCGGTCTCTTTGGGCGTGAGCTGGCCCTTCTCCACGCCTTCGCCGATCCGCTTCTGCTGGTTGCGCTGGCGCTGTCGGATGGTCCATTTGTCGTCCTTGTCCTGGCCCTGCGCCAGGGCCGCCGGTCCCAGCAACCCCGCCCCAAAGATGCAGGCGGCAGCAATCTTTGTCCATCGGTTCAACATTGTTTTTTCTCCTCCGCTAGCAACGGCGGTTTACCCTCCGTTACGTGAAATACAAACTCGCTGCCAGCCGAAAAGTTGCGCGCGAGTCGTGCGAGAATAGCGGATCACGCGCGGGAATAGAAATTAAATTTCCTTCATGAAACGAATTTCATCGGCCGCCGTTTTGGCGCTTTGCGCATTCTCGCTGCTGTGGCGGATCGACGGCAGCTTCCTGTGGCGCGACGAAGCGACCACCGCCTGCTGGGCGCGGGAGATGGTCGAGCACCGGTGGCTGGCGCCGCGCGTGTTCAACGGCCAGCGGCTCATCGCCCAGGC
>JACQDI010000677.1 GCA_016201195.1 Acidobacteriota bacterium
CGTCAGGCCCCTCGAAATCGTCTTCTTCATGCGCCAGGTCCGCAGCCGCAACTTCTTCGAGCAGATGAAAGGTCGTGGCGTGCGCGTGGTGAAGCCGGACGATCTGCAAGGCGTAACCCCCGACGCCCGCTCCAAAACGCATTTCGTCGTCGTGGACGCTGTCGGACTCTGCGAGGAGGAGATGTCCGACACGACACCGCTGGAGAAAAAGCCCACGGTCGCGCTGGAAAAGCTCATGGAGGCCGTCGCCTTCGGCAATCGTGACCCAGAGGTCCTCTCCTCGATTGCCTCTCGCCTCGCGCGTCTCGACCAGCAGCTAACAACCGAAGACAGACAAATCGTCGAAAAGGCTTCCGGCGGCCAGCCGCTCTCTGCTATCACCGCCGCCATCGTCAACGCCCTCGACCCCGACGTGCAGATGGACGCCGCAAAAAAAGCCACGGGCTCGGAGACGCCGGGGCCCGAGGAGATCAAAAAAGCAGCCGCCTCGCTGCTCGAAGAGGCGGCCAGGCCGATTGCCACCCAGCCCGTCTTCCGCAAGACCGTTGTCCAAATCAAGAAATCCTACGAGCAAACCATCGATACCGTCAGCAAAGACCAGCTCCTCGAAGCCGGCCTCTCCGCCGATGCCCGCGCCCGAGCCAGCAACATCGTCCAATCGTTCGAGAGATTCATTCAGGAGAACAAAGACGAAATCACCGCCCTCCAGGTCCTCTACAGCCGTCCCTACAAGCAGCGCCTGACTTACAAAGAAATTGATGAACTGGCCAAGGCCATCCAGCGCCCGCCCCGTGCCTGGACCTCCGAGCTGCTCTGGCGCGCTTACGAAACCCTCGACAAGAGCAAAGTCCGCGGCTCCCCCGCGCGGGTCCTTACGGACATCGTTTCCTTGGTCCGCTTCGCCCTGCATCAGGATGGCGAACTCCGCCCCTACCGCGAGCCGGTCCAGGAAAAATTCACAGCGTGGCTCGCCGCTCAGCAAACGAACGACCGCAGCTTCACGGACGAGCAACGCCAATGGCTCGAACTGATCCGCGATCACGTTGCATCGAGCGTCGCCATCGACATGGACGACTTCGACTACACCCCCTTCGCCCAGAAGGGCGGCGTCGGTAAGGCCTACCAAGTGTTCGGTAACGAACTGGCGCCGCTGCTCGCTGAGCTAAACGAGGTGCTGGCGGCATGAATCCAAGCGCGTCGAACGAGATACCCACTGGTTGGGCCAAAACGCGACTTCGAGACGTCCTCCCGCTAACCTACGGAAAAGGTCTGACCGAAAACAACAGAGATCGAGAAGGCTCCGTCCCAGTCTACGGCTCCAGTGGCGTAGTGGGCTGGCACTCCCATCCTTTAACGTCCGGCGCCACCCTGGTCATCGGCAGGAAGGGGTCGGCGGGAGAAGTACATCATTCGCCCGTACCCTGCTGGCCCATCGACACTGCGTACTATGTGGAAGCCACCGACAGCGTCCACATGCCCTACTTCGCCTACTTACTGAAGACCGTCCGACTTGGTCAGCTCGACAAATCCACAACAATCCCAAGTTTGAGGCGCGAGGACTTCAGCAGCATCGAGATACCTGTCGCACCAGCCGACGAACAGCGCCGTATCGTCTCCGAAATCGAGAAGCAGTTTACCCGTTTGGACGCGGCCGTAGCCGCCCTCAAGCGCGTCCAAGCCAACCTGAAGCGCTACCGCGCCGCCGTGCTGAAGGCCGCCTGCGAAGGATGCCTCGTCCCGACCGAGGCCGAACTCGCCCGCGCCGAACGCCGCGACTACGAACTCGCCGACCGCCTCCTCGCCCGCATCCTCAAGGAACGCCGCGCCCGGTGGGAAGTCGAGCAGCTTGCCAGAATGAAGGCCGCAGGCAAGCCGCCACAAGATGACAAGTGGAAGGCGAAGTACCAAGAACCGACGACCCCTGATGTGGCGCATCTGCCGTCGCTTCCCGAGGGTTGGAGTTGGGCGACGCTATCCCAGATGTCGTGGGACGCCAGCTACGGAACTTCTGAAAAATGCGATCATGGCTGGTCTGGTCCACCCGTGTTGCGAATTCCCAATGTTGTGCGCGGAAAGGTCGATCTTGCCGACTTGAAGTTTGCTGCTCCATCCACGGACCTGTCGCAATCTGACGCCCTGGCTCCCGGAGACATGCTGATCGTTCGGACCAACGGCAGTAGAGACCTCATTGGCCGTAGTGCCGTAGTTGACTCGCTGGTCGTGCAGCAGCCTCATTTTTATGCGTCTTACCTGATCCGTTGCCGGCTAGTTGATCTTGGTGGCGTCCCGAAGTGGGTAGGCACGATCTGGGACGCATCCTCAAACCGCGCGCGAATCGAAGCGCTCGCAGCAACCACTGCCGGGCAATACAATGTGAACTTGGCCAAGCTCGGGACACTTCCGATTCCACTGGCTGCTAACGCAGAAATGGAGCGGATCGTAGGAGAAACAGAACGCCGTTTTTCGGTGATCGAGGAGCTTGAGATGCAGGCCGATGCGAACCTGAAACGCGCCCACCGTCTCCGCCAATCCATCCTCAAGCGCGCCTTCGAGGGCAACCTCGTGCCCCAAGACCCTAACGACGAACCCGCCACCGTTCTGTTGGAGCGCATCCGGTGTGAAAGAGCACAAATCGAAACCGAACGCGCGCAGCAGCGAAAACAAGCCCTGCGGCGAGTCAAGAAAGCCGCCGCTGTGGCGGCTGCCGGGAGTGACGCGTGATTCCAGACCAGAGGCGGCGCGTCCCAGCGGCGCGGTAAAATGAAATGGAGGTTTTCACTGACTACCTGGGCCGCCATATCAGGCTCACCTGGGAGCGCCGGGCGCACATCCTCGAGCACCCCGAGATGCAGGAATGGGTCGACAAAATTCCCGAGGCGCTGGCGCGGCCTGAGTGGGTGGTCCGTTCCCGCTTCGACCCGGAGTCGGAACTGTTTTACGTTTGGAAAACCCAGACGCTGGTCGGACCGAAATACTTCTGCGTCGTAGTGGCGGTAAAGCCGGACGACGCCTTCGTGCTGACGGCATACCTGACCGACGCGGTGATGAAAGGAGAGGTTTTATGGCCAACAAGCGGCCCATAAGGATCTGGTACGACCGGGAAGGGGACTTTCTGGAGGTAATGTTCGAGCGCAAGCCCGGCTACTTCCGCCAGACTTCCAGCGAGCAGGTGATGGAGAAAGTGGACGAGGACGGTAATGTAATCGGGTTTCACGTCCTGCGCGCCAGCCGGGTCACCCGACCCCTTGAATTGGACCTCGCGGGGTAAACCGGCCCCAGGCCAAATCCCGGAAACTGTGGTCTACTGAGTGTGGGAGGAATCCTGCGTCACCAGCCATGCCTACCGCAAAGGATGAGGTTCGGAAACTGCTCGACAATCTTCCCGATGACGCCTCCTTCGAGGATATCCAGTACCATATCTACGTTTGCGAGAAAATTGAGCGGGGCCGTAAGGCGGTCGAGGAAGGCCGCGTCCTCTCCGAGCAAGAGGTCGCGCGCAAGCTGTCGAAATGGACCGGCGAGTAGTCTGGACCGCCCCCGCTCTTCAGGACGTTGAGGAGGCGGCTGCGTTCATCGCCAGGGACTCTCCCCGCTACGCCGCAGCCGTCGCTCGGGAAGCGCAGGAGGCCGCCGGGTCCTTGAGGCGCTTTGCGGCCCGGGGTCGTGTAGTGCCCGAGTTCCGCCATCCCGGCGTGCGCGAACTCTTTGTGAGGAAATTTCGCCTCATCTACGAACTCACCCCGGATGCCGTCTTCATTCTCGCCTTCATTCACGGAGCCCGCGAGCTCGGCCGAATCTGGGGTGCAACGCCGGAAGAAGGAGAGCGGTGAGCCACTCCCAACAAATCGTCTCCAAGCTCTGGAACTACTGCAACATCCTCCGCGACGACGGCCTTTCCTACGGCGATTACGTCGAGCAGCTTACCTATCTGCTCTTCCTCAAGATGGCCCGCGAGCAGACCCAGCCGCCTTTCCGCCGGCCTTCGATCATCCCCGCCGGATACGACTGGCCCAGCCTGCTCGCCAAGGAAGGCGACGAGCTGGAAATTCACTACCGGCACATCCTGGAAACCCTTGGCAAGCAGACCGGAATGCTGGGCGTGATCTTCCGCAAGGCGCAAAACAAGATCCAGGACCCGGCCAAGCTGCGCCGCCTCATCGCCGACCTGATCGACCGCGAACAGTGGATGAGCCTGGATGCCGACGTAAAAGGCGACGCTTACGAAGGCCTGCTGGAGAAAAACGCCGAAGATGTGAAGACCGGCGCCGGCCAGTACTTCACGCCGCGCGCCCTGATCCGGGCCCTCGTGGACGTGATGCATCCGGCGCCCGGCCAAACCATTTTCGACCCCGCTTGCGGCACGGGCGGGTTTCTCCTCATCTCCCACGAGTACATCAGCGCCCATTACGATCTGGACAAGGACCAGAAGAAACACCTTCGGTTTCAGGCCCTCCAGGGCGTCGAGATCGTGGACAACACCGCGCGCCTCTGCGCCATGAACCTCTACCTGCACGGCATCGGCGGCGACCAGTGCCCGGTCCAGGTCGCCGACAGCCTCAACCAGAAGCCCTCCGACACCTATGACATCGTGATGACCAACCCGCCCTTCGGCAAGAAATCCAGCATCACGGTCATCAACGACGAAGGAGAACAGGCCAAGGAAAGCCTGGTCGTCGTTCGCGAAGACTTTTGGGCCTCGACCTCCAACAAGCAGCTCAATTTTCTCCAGCACGTCAAGTCCCTGCTGAAGATGAACGGCCGCGCCGCCATCGTCGTCCCCGACAACGTCCTGTTCGAAGGCGGCGCCGGCGAAACTATCCGCCGCAAGCTCTTGCACGAATGCGACGTTCACACCCTCCTTCGCCTCCCCACCGGCGTCTTCTACGCCCAGGGAGTGAAGGCCAACGTCCTCTTCTTCGACCGCAAGCCCGGCGCCGAAACCCCCTGGACCCGGACCCTCTGGATCTACGACCTCCGCACCAACCAGCACTTCACCCTCAAAACCAATCCCCTGAAGCGTTCCGACCTCGACGATTTCGTGGCTTGCTACAATCCCGAAAACCGCCACGACCGCAAACCCGCCGACCGCTTCCGCACCTTCGACTACGAAGAGCTTCTCAAGCGCGACAAGCTGAGCCTCGATATCTTCTGGCTGAAGGACGAAAGCCTCGAGGATTCCGCCGGCCTCCCCGACCCCGACGTCATCGCCGCTGAGATCGCCGAAGACCTCCAGGCTGCGCTCGACCAGTTCTCCCAGATCACTGCCGACCTCAAGCCATAAAACGGGGCAATGGGTGAAGCTTGCATGTTAACGTTTCCGTTTGGAATGCAGGGTTATATCCTGGTAGCCCTCACGTGACTGACCGCATGATGAAGGGTCTCCGGGCCCTGCGAGAGGAAGCGCCCCTCCGGGGTCAAATTCTCGTCAGCCACGAGCCGAAGCCGTGGCGCACCGAGGACGGTATCGAAGTCCTGCCCGTCGAGGGCTTCCTGCGCCGCCTCTGGGGGGACGATCTTCTTTGAGCCCGGAAGACACCATAGTAGCCGTCAGCACGCCGTCCGGGCGAGGCGGCCTGGGCGTGTTGCGGCTGTCGGGAACCGACGCCTGCCTGGTGGCCGCAAAGCTGCTCCGCTCAATCCCGCCCTGGGAACCCTGGCGGGCTTCGCTCGGCGAGCTGGTCGACGAC
>JACQDI010000051.1 GCA_016201195.1 Acidobacteriota bacterium
CGAGCGATGAGGGGAGCGAGATCGGTGAGAATGTCCTCGGCCATGGCCTGAGCTGGATCACCGCTCGACCATCGGACGATCATGACGGTCCCCCGTCTCCGCCATCGCGGCGCAATCCGAACAGCTATGTGTTACACTGAGCCATCTGAATGCCCCACAGTTCCTGGTTGTCGCGTCCCGCGGCAGTGGGTGCAGCCATTGTAGTGCTTCTGGCCGGCCGCTGGATTTGGGTTGCGGGGCTGGGTGACTACGGCTGGGACTACGAAATCGCTGCCCGCCTCCTGCGGGGCGAAATTTTTTATCGGGACTTTCTCCTCACTCGCGGCCCGCTGAGCTACTACACGCTCGCTGGATCGTTGCGCCTGCTGGGGCAGCACCTGTTTGTCCACCACCTGCATCTTTGGTTTTCTTACGTTCTGTGTTTGGGCCCGGGGCTGCTGCTCGCGCAGGAGCTAGGCGCCACTCGATCAGCTCAAATCACCGGCGTGTCCCTGGCGGCGGTGGTGGCATGCCCTGTCTTCGGCTGGGGACATGCCCTGTGTTACCAGTCCATCTTCCTGGCCGGCCTCGGGACTCTGTTCACCATGTATGCCCAGCGCAAGAGTCCCTGGTGGGCCGCCCTGGCCGGAGGAGCGGCGGCGTTGTGCATTTTTGACAAGCAAAATGTGGGGATCGCCGTGGCTATCTCGATCCCCCTGTTCCTTCGCCAAAAGCGTTTGGGCATTTACCTGGCCGCCTTTGCTTTCGTCTTTCTTTCCGTTTTCGCCTGCTTCGCCTCGAGGGCCGGAGGACAGGAAGTGTGGCGTCAGTTGTTTTCCGACGCCGTAGCCTCCAAAGGAGGATGGCTGCTTACCGCGGGACGGGCCATCCCCAGGCTGATTTTCCGTCCCGACTTGCCCCTGCGGCGGTGGTGGGAGCTGGCAGCCACAGCGGCCGTCTATGCAGCCTTGCTCCCGGTGGCCGTTCGTCTCTCCCGCCGACGGTCGGCCGGGGGAGAACAGGAACAATTCAGCTCCGGCGTCGGTCTGGCATGCCTGGCCGCCGCCTGCCTGGCCATTGCAGTCAGCCTCCTGCGGCTGCACATCCCGGTTCCGCGAAACCTGCTGATCCACCCCTGGTCATTGTTGCTACAGCTTACTTATATCCTCTTCTTTCTGGCATCCGTGTCGTATGTTCTCCGCTGGCGGGAGGCCGGCTGGACAACGGCTCTGGGCCTGGTCCTGGTCATAACCGCGGCTGGGGAAGCGAGCAATCCGAATTTCGTGTATTCGGCTGCTCTGGTTCTGCCGGTGCTGTGCGCGCTGCTCGCCCGCACGCAAGTAACGCTGCGACCCAGGACTGCAGGGATCGCCCTGGCCGTCGTGTACGTGATGGGCACAACCGGCATCGGTCCGATCTCATTCCACGGGTTGCACGCCTATCAGCCGACCTACCCGCTGCCCTCTGGCTCTCCGTTCGCGGGCCTGCGAGCGCCGGCAGGTTACAGTCTTTTCGTCAGCGAGCTTTGGGACCAAGCCCGGCCCATCCTGAAGAACCGAAAAACCCTGTGGCTGCTCAACGGCGGAGGCCCCTACCTGGCCTTTGGAGGAGCGCCGGTTTTCGCCGCTCCTCATTGGCGCAGCGACACCTTTCCCCTCCGCCTGGACCAGCGATTGATCCAAAGCTGGCAGGCGGATCCGCCCGAGGTGGTGATGCTCGGGGACGATTTCCACCCTTCCAAGAGCGAGTTGTTGGCGGCGGGGTACATCAAGAAACAGGTCCTTTCGGGGTCGGTCCAAATCTGGCGCAGCCAGATCGAGCCTCAAGTCGGACTCTGGGTGCTAGCTCCGCCATCCGCTGCACCCCGCCAAAATCCCTGAGAGTATTCATTCGACCTGCTCCGGCGGTCGAGCAAATCCCAGCGCCCGGCTGACCACCCAGCGGGGACGCAGCTTCACCTCGGCGTAGATGCGGGCCAGGTATTCGCCGAGGATACCGAGGATGAGCAACTGCACGCCGCCCAGGAAGAAGACGGAGATGATGCCCGCCGCCCAGCCGGGGATGTCCTGCGCGGTGTGCCCCATGAACTCCAGGCCGCAGAGCCGCCACACCAGCACCAGGACCACTACCAGCACGCACAGCCCGACGATGGACAACCCGAACCAGGTAGCCAGGCGGAGGGGGGCGGTGGAGAACGCGAAGACGCCGTCCAGGGCGAGGCGCAGCAGCTTGCGGAAGGGATACTTGGTGCTGCCGGCGGCGCGAGCGTCGCGCTCGTAGGGGATGCCGATCTGGCGAAAGCCGGCCCACGCGCGCATGCCGCGCACGAAGATATTGCGCTCGGGCATGCGGCGCAGCACCTCGACGACGCGCCGGTCGAGGAGGCAAAAATCCCCGGAGTCGAGCGGGATCTCGACGTCGGCGACGCGTTGCAGCAGGCGATAAAAAAAGCCGTAGGCGGCGCGCTTGAAAAGACCCTCCTTGCGTTTTTGCCGGACGGCGAAGACCACCTCGTAGCCCTGGCGCCAGCGCTCCAGGCAGTCGCCCAGCAGCTCGGGAGGGTCTTGCAGGTCGGCGTCCAGAATGGCGACGGCATCGCCGGCGGCGTAGCACAGCCCGGCGGAAACGGCAGCCTGGTGGCCGAAGTTGCGGGAAAAGCTGACGACCTTGACGCGCGGATCTTCACGGTGCAGGGTGGCCAGCAGCTCCGGCGTCCGGTCGGTCGAGCCGTCGTCCACAAAAATCAATTCCCAGGCCACGGGCAGCCGGTCGAGGGCCTGCGTAAGGCGCGGCCGGAGAATGGGGAGAACACTTTCTTCGTTGAAGCAGGGGATAACGACGCTCAACAGGGGCTTTTCGGGCGAGCCGCTCATGGGGCCTCCGCCACGAGCAGGAATTGGCCGGCCAGCGGCCGGTAGGGCAGCGCCAGATAGAGCCGGACCAGCCAACCATTGGCAGGCAGCCTGGATTTCATCGTGAAGGGGAGGAAGCGGGGCTCCTGGTGAACCACGCGCCACTCCAGAGAACGCAGGAAACCAGCAAAGCCCACGTCGGTGAACGGGGTCTTGTGGGTGTAGTCGTCATAGTAGCGGCGCGGCTCGAGCCGGAAATTCGGCTGGACCACGATCAGCCGGCCCCCCGGTCTCAACACGCGCCGGGCTTCGGCGAGGACCGAGCGGCACTCGTCGAGCGTGAAGTGCTCGAAAAAGTTGGAGGCGAATACGGCGCCGAGACTGGCCGAGGGAATCGGAAGCGGGTCGGTGGCGGATTGAGTCACCGCATGCACCTCGGGCGGCCAATGCGCCACCAGGTCGGGGTTCTGGTCAAGCGCCCACTTTTCGCGCGCCCGCACAAACCGCGAGAAATCGCCGTAGCCCGCGCCGAGTTCCAGCAGGGATTCCTGCTCGGGTAGAAAGCCCTGCAGGTAGGAGCAAACCGCGCGCCAGACGGCCGCGCGGCGGGGATCGTAGGGCAGGCGAACCTGGTGGTAGGCGCTCAAGCGCGTCGTTCCCCCGTGGGCGCCGCCACGCGCGCCGCCGAGCGATGGTTGGGCCACGCCGTGCGCGGCCCACGGACAAGACCGAACCGGTAGCCCAGGACCATGCCAATCATCCGCAGGCCCACCCAGAAGGCCGTCCAAAAGCTGCCGGTGACCGAGGACCGGCCGACCCGGGAGCGGTAGTTGATCGGAATTTCGACAAAGGGAATCTTGTGCGCGACCACCTCCATCAGCAACTGCGCCCCGAGGTGAGAGCCGCCGACGGACAGGTGGGGACGGATCAGATCCAGCGCCTCGCGGCTGAGCAGGCGCTTGGTGCAACCCATGTCGGTGAGGATGGTCGTGTTGAACAACAGCTCGGTCATCTTGGCGACGGTCCAGTTGCCCCACTTCAGGAACCAGCCCATGTTGGCGCCGGCCCAGATGAACTCGCGGCTGGTTCGGGTGCCGAACACCACCGGCTTGTCGTCTGAGTAGGCGAGCAGCTTCAGGACATCGTGGCCGCTGAGAGTGCCGTCCGGCTCGGAAAGGATGAGCAGGTCTCCGGCGGCGGAGTCGATTCCCCGCAGCAGGGCGTGGCCGTAGCCCTGGCGCGGCTCGAACACCTCTCGCGCACCGGTGCCGGCCACCGCCTCGGAGGTGCCGGGGGCGGCATTGTTGTTGACGACGATGATCTCATCTACCAGGCCGGTGGAGAAATAATCCCGGATGGCTTCGCGGATGGAGTCCTTCTCGTTGTAAGTCGGAAAGATGACGGATACTTTCATGCCCCGCCACATGTTCATCTCCGGTCGCCCGTCACTGGGAACTCCACACGTAGATCTGAGCCCGCTCCACGCGCCGTACCAGCCGGTAGCCATTTTGAGCGAGCATGTCGCGGTAGCGGGCCCGCCTCACGTCGCCGAGCAGGTCATCGTTGCCGAGCACGGCCACCCGGCGCGCGTGCGCCCGAAGAAGAGACTGGAGGCGGGCCTCACTGATCATCTTGAGCCGATCGGCCAGGGTCTGGCTGATCCGCTCGGAAATCAGGATGCTGAACTGGTGTTCCATGCCGGGCTGAATGACGCAGTCGCTCTCCACCAGGTAGCCGGGCCAAGAGCTGATCACCGGCTCATCTGCGCCGGCCCAGCGGCCGATCTCGGCCGAGACCTGACGGACGGTGGAGATGCGGAAGTTGGCCGCGTTTTCCGCAGTCTCGATGCCCGCCACACCGACGCCCGAGAAGCCGTACTTGTACAGCGCCACCGCACCGTAGCAGAGATAGGCGCCCAGCAGAACGCCGCCCAGCCGTTTCAGGAACCCCTGAATCCAGGGATGGGGAGCGGACAGCCCGGTCACGCCCTCGACGAAACCGGCGGCGACGATGATCCAGTATGGGACGCAGACGCAAAAGTATTGGGTGAAGGTCGGGTTGGGCAGCAGGCAGATCACCGCTAAAACCAGCCCGATCGAGAAGGGGAGCCGCAGCCGGGGATCCATGCGGTTCCGAAGCAGCACGGCCGAGAGAACAAGCAGGCAGAGCAAGGCGAACTGTCCACCCATCGCGTCATAGGCGGGTTGCAGATTCAGGAGCAGGAAAACCACGCCCAACTTCTGCTTCAGGTTGGCAAGCAGCCCTGAGTGGTCCCGAGTGAGGGGATAGAGACAGTTGCCGAAGATACAAGCGTCGGGATCCTTCCACAGAAAGAAGAGGTTAGGGAGCAGGGCGGCGGCCAACCCGGTGCCGAAGAGCCACAGGGCGGAGCGGGAACGGCCCGGGTCCGCCTCGCTGCGCCAGATATAAATCAGCAGTACTGGGGCAACGGCGGCCAGGCAGAGCCTCGTATCGACGGCGAGGCCCAGCAGCAAGCCGCTGAGGAACAGCCTGAACCGCGGCCGGGGAGCCGGCCGGTCGCAGGCCAGCAGGTAGGCGCCGAACAGGAAGAGGTTGGCGGCGGCGTAGGTCTTGACCACGGTGTGCCACGCGAAAACCAGGCTGCTCGACGCGTAGAGCACCGCCGCCAGCCAGGCCAGAGCGGGCTTGTGGTACAAGGCGAGCACGTGGCGGCAGAGCAAGCCTCCAAGCAACACCGAGAAGAGGACCGAGAGCAGGCGGGCGGAGGCCCAGGAGACCCCAGCCAGCTTCATCCAGGCCGCGTACAGGTACGGGAGGGCCGGCATCTGCTGGTAGTGGAACTCGAGGTAGGGGGATTTGCCCTGC
>JACQDI010000678.1 GCA_016201195.1 Acidobacteriota bacterium
CGCATGCTCTTGGGCGCCGGCAGTGCAGGTCGGATATGACTACTATCATGAGATGACGCCGGAAAAGTTTGATGAGCTGGTGGAGAAGTTGAAGAGCCGATGACAAGCAAGTCAAAAGTCAAAAGTCAAAGGTCAAAAGTGTGGTGGCGGCTGCGCCGCAACATTTCTTAGTACGGGCGCGAAGCGGGGATGTTTTTACTTTTGACTTTTGACTTTTGACTTTTGCCTTTTGCCTTTTGACTTGGTTTTGGGTTTTGCATGTACAACGCCCCACATCCCTTGGAGGTCCGCATCCTGACGAGGCGGTTTGGTCTGCCCAACTCAGCCTCGATCGACACCTACCTGGCGCACGACGGGTACAAAGCGATCGAGAAGGCGCTGGCGGAGATGACGCCGGATAAGATCATCGAGGAGGTGAAAGCCTCGGCGCTGCGAGGTCGCGGGGGTGCGGGTTTTCCGGCGGGACTGAAGTGGAGTTTTGTGCCGCGGCAATCGCCGAAACCGAAATACATCGTGGTCAACGCCGACGAGAGCGAGCCGGGGACTTGCAAGGACCGGCTGCTGATGGAGAACGATCCGCACCAGTTGATCGAGGGAGCGCTGATCGCGGCGCGGGCGGTCGATGCGCACGCCGGCTATATCTACGTGCGCGGCGAGTACCGGTATCTGATCGACATTCTCGACCGGGCGATCGGGGAGGCGTACCAACGTGGGTATCTGGGGAAGAACATCCTCGGGTCGGGATTTGATTTTGATCTCCACACGCACAGCGGGGCGGGGGCGTACGAGTGCGGGGAGGAATCGGCGTTGCTCGAGTCGCTGGAGGGCAAACGGGGGATCCCGCGCATCCGGCCGCCGTTTCCGGCGGTGGTGGGGGCGTTCGGCTGCCCGACCGTGCTGAATAACGTGGAGACCTTCTGCTCCGTCCCGTGGATCATTTTGAACGGCGGCGCGGCCTACGCGAACCTGGGCACTAGGAAGAACGGCGGCACGCGCTTGTTCTGCCTCTCGGGCCACATCAACCGGCCCGGGGTATACGAGTTGCCGATGGGGTTCCCGTTGCCGCGCATGATTGAGGAGGTCGGCGGCGGCGTGTGGAAAGGCAGAAAGCTGAAAGCGGTGATCCCGGGCGGGTCGTCGTGCCCAGTGCTGAAAGCCGAAGAGACGAACCTGCCGATGGACTTCGACTCGCTCCAGGCGGCAGGCAGCATGCTCGGGTCGGGCGGCGTAGTCATCATCGATGAAGACACCTGCATGGTGAAGGCGGCGCTGCGGATTATGAGGTTTTACGCGCACGAGAGCTGCGGCTGGTGTATCCCCTGCCGGGAGGGCACCATGTGGCTGGGCAAACTGCTGACCCGGTTCCATGCAGGCGCGGGGACGATGAGCGACATCGACTTGATCCGCGAGCTGGCACAAAACATGCTGGGGAAAACCTTCTGCCCGCTGGGGGACGCGGCCGCGCTGCCCACGATTTCGATCGTGAAAAAGTTTCGGGAAGAGTTCGAGGAACACTTGAACGGGCGAAAGTGCCCCCATGAAGGGAAAGGCTAGAATGCCACAGAGACACAGAGACACAGAGGGGAATAGTTTTGGTTTTTCTCTGTGCCTCTGTGTCTCTGTGGCATTCTAGCTTTTTTTATGCCGGAGCTCGTGAAACTGACGATAGACGGGAAGGAGATCGAGGTCCCCGCCGGGACGCTGGTGATCAATGCTGCCCGGCAGGTGGGGATCGAGATTCCGGCGTTCTGCTACTACGAGGGCCTGGCGCTGCAGGCGGCCTGCCGGATGTGCCTGGTAGAGGTGGAGAAGGCGCCGAAGCTGCTGACGGCGTGCACGCTGCCGGTGGCCAAGGACATGATCGTCCGGACTGAGACCCCGCAGGTGGCGGCGGCGCGCAAGGGGATGCTGGAGTTCCTGCTGGCAAATCATCCGCTCGATTGTCCGGTCTGCGACAAGGGGGGGGAGTGCGAACTGCAGGACATGACCTTTCGCTACGGGGCGGGGGAGAGCCGGTTCAGCGAGGAGAAGCAGCACATCGAGGAGCAGCAGTGGTCGCCGGTGGTGTTCTTCGACCGGCCGCGGTGCATCCTGTGTTTTCGCTGCGTGCGGATCTGCAACGAGGGCATGGGGGTGGCGGCGCTGGGAGTGATCAACCGGGGGGCGCGCTCGGAAATCGCGCCGAACAAGGGCGACCACCTGGAATGCGACGAGTGCGGGATGTGCATCGACATCTGCCCGGTGGGAGCGCTGACGAGCGGGATCTACCGCTACAAGACGCGCCCGTGGGAGATGGAGTACGCAGGCACGATCTGCACGCACTGCGCCGACGGCTGCAAGACCACGCTGAGCGTGCGCAACGGCAGGGTGATTCGCGGGAACAACCGCGACCACTCGGGAATCAACGGGGAGTTCCTGTGTGTGAAGGGGCGGTACGCGTTTGATTTTCTGGAGCATCCGGAGCGGCTGCACCAGCCACTGGTGCGGCGCGGGGTCGAGCTGCAGCACGCGAGCTGGAAGGAAGCGGTGGCCCTGGTGGCCGCGAAGTTCAACGAGGTGCGCGAGCGGGGCGGGGCGTTCGGCGTGATCGGGTCGGCGCGCACCACCAACGAAGAGAATTTCTACCTGCAAAAGTTCGCGCGAAGCTGGCTCAATACCAATAATATTGACCACCGGCGCTCGGGGGACGTGGTGGCGCTGCTGGACGCCCTGGCGGGGCTGCCGGGATCGCTGGCGACGACCGCCGATGTCTACCATGCAGGGGCAGTGCTGATCGTGGGCGCCGACCTTGCCCAGCAGCACCCGCTGCTTTCGTTCCAGGTGCGGGCCAACGTGCGGCATCACGGGGCACGGGTCTACGTGGTCCATCCGCATCCGCAGCGCGAGGACAAGGTGGCGGCGCAGGTGGTGCGGGCGCGGGGGCTGGCCGGCATCGGGCAGATCCGGGAGAAACTGGCCGGCGAACAGAGTCTGGTCGTGCTGTTCGGGGAGCACATCCAGGGCGCGGACGTGAGGCGGCTGGTGGAGATGCTGCCGGCGACGGCGCGCTACGTGGCTCTGGTGGACTACGCGAACTCGCGCGGCGCGCTCGACATGGGTCTGCTGCCGGACCTGCTGCCCGGCTATCAGCCTGCGCCCGCACCGGGATTGAGCCTGCAAGAGATGGTTGGCGCGAGCCTGGACGTGCTGTGGGTGGTGGGGGCGAATCCGCTCCAAGGCCGCGCCCGGGCGAGCGGGTTCCTGGTGGTGCAGGAGCTGTTCTTGACCGAGACCGCGCGGCAGGCGGACGTGGTGTTTCCCGCGGCCGCGGCCTATGAGAAGACCGGAAGCTTCACCAACGTGTGCGGCGAGGTGCAGCGGCTGAAGAAAGGTCCGGCAGTTGCCGGGCCGAAGACCGACCTGGAAATTATGGGCCTTCTCGCGCGGCAGATGGGCCATGAACTGGCGCCACCGCTGCCGGAGGCGGTCTTTGAAGAGATTCGCCGGTCGGTCGCGGGATACAACATTCCTTACGCCACGTTTGTGACCGGGGCGGCTTCGGCCACGCAGTATCCCAACGGCCCGATCGCGCGCCAGGGCAGCTCGGAGTTGATTCGCAGCGCGCGGGATACGCTGTTCACGTCGGGGACGCTGGGGAGGTACTGCTCGGTCTTGAATTCGGTCCGAGAGAGGGATTTGGTTCGGGTGGAAGAGTGATGACGAAAACCAAGTCAAAAGTCAAAAGTCAAAAGTCAAAGGTCAAAAGTGAGGAGGCGGCTCCGCCGCAACCTTTCTTGAATGCCGGAGAGCACGGAGGGTTTTACTTTTGACTTTTGCCTTGTCTTTCTACACGCTCGCCGTGGTGAAGGCGCTCGTCCTGCTGGGCATCCTCCTCATCACCCTAGTGTATATTCAGTGGGTAGAACGAAAACTCATTGCTCACATCCAGGGCCGCTGGGGGCCCAATCGCGTGGGGCCGCATGGGTTGTTGCAGCCGATAGCGGATTCGCTGAAGCTGCTGACCAAGGAGGACCTGACGCCGCCGCACGTACACAAGCTCATCTTTGTGATGGCGCCGTTTCTGGCGGTGTCGCTGGCCTTGATCTCGATCGCGGTGATTCCGTTCGGGGGTGAGGTGGAGGTCTTCGGGGTGCGAACCACCTTGCAGCTCACGGATTTGAACATCGGGTTGTTGTTCATTTTTGCCGTGACCTCGCTCGGGGTGTACGGCATCGCGCTGGGCGGGTGGGCCTCGAACAATAAGTATTCGTTGTTTGGCGCGCTGCGCAGCTCGGCGCAAATGCTCAGCTACGAGCTGAGCCTGAGCCTGGGAGTGGTGGGGGTGCTTCTGCTTTCGGGCAGCCTGAGCCTGCGGCGCATCGTGGATTCGCAGGCAGGGTACTATTTCGGCTTCCTGCCGCGGTGGAATGTGTTTCATGGCCCGCTGCCGCAGCTTGTTGGATTCCTGGTGTATCTGACGGCGGCGTTCGCGGAGACCAACCGCGTGCCGTTTGACCTGCCGGAGGCGGAGACGGAGCTGGTGGCCGGGTTCCACACCGAATACAGCAGCATGAAGTTCGCCCTGTTTTTCATGGCCGAGTACGCGAACATGATCACCGTAGCTTGCCTGGCGACGGTGCTGTTTTTCGGCGGGTGGCACGCGCCGCTGCCGGAGAGCTGGGGCATCCAGTACGCGCCGCTAGTGGTGGGCGCGCTTGTTGCGGGGCTGCTGCTTTACCACAGCCAGGGGGCGTTTGCGGGCAAGCAGCGGCGGAGTATGCAGGTGTTCGGGGTGGTGGCGGCCTTGATCGGCGCGGCCTTTTTGTTGCAGCCGGTACGGGTGTTGTTTTCGCCGCTGTTTTGGTTCGCGGCCAAGAGCGGCTTCTTCCTTTTTCTTTATATTTGGGTGCGCGGCACGCTGCCGCGGTTCCGCTACGACCAGTTGATGGGGTTCGGTTGGAAGGTTCTGTTTCCGGTGGGGGTGGCCAATGTGCTGGTCACCGCGCTGATGGTGGCGCTCTTCGGCTGAAAGAGACGATGGATATCTTCCTTTTCCTGACGTTTGCCCTCATCGCGGTGGGATGCGCGGTGAACCTGA
>JACQDI010000679.1 GCA_016201195.1 Acidobacteriota bacterium
CCGACAAGAAACCGCAGGATTTTCGGACACAATTCTATTTGGGAGAAGCGCTGCTCGGGGCCGGCCAGCCGGAGCGCGCGGAAGGCGCGTACCGGAAAGCGGCGGAGCTCGACACGAAATCGGCGGGGGCGGCGCTGGGCTTGGGACGGAGTCTGGCACGGGAGGGGAAGACCGAGGCGGCGCGGGAACAATACCTGCGCGCGGTCCAGCTCGACCCGCAGTTCAGTGACGCGCTGCTCGAACTCGGCGATGCGCTCGAGCAGAAGCGGCAGCCGGTCCAGGCCCTGGAACTTTACCTGGAATTTCTGAAGGCAAAGCCGGACGCGGTGGCGGTGCGGGAGCGGGCCGGGGTGATCCTGCTGCAGCAGAAGCGATACCCGGAAGCGATCGAACATCTCGAGGCGGCGGTCGAGCAGAACCCGACCGCAGCCAACCAGGCCGCGCTGGCACAGGGCTACGCGATGACCAAGCAGCCGGCCAAGGCGCTGCCGCTGCTGCGGGCGGCCGTGGCGGCGGATCCGTCGAGCGTGGATCTGCGATTCCGGCTGGCGACGGCACTGCTCGAGGCCATGGACTACACCGCCGCGGCGCGGGAGTTCCTGGTGGTGGCATCGAAGAAACCGGACCTGGCGGAGGCATGGAATGGCCTGGGCTTCGCTCTTTACAAGGCGGGCGACTTCGGCGGGGCCATGAAGGCCCTGGATCGCGCGCGTGCTCTGGGTCCCGAGCCGCCCGGCAACCACTATCTCCGCGCCATCATGCTCGATAAGGTTCAGCAGTACCCGGCGGCACTCGAAAGCTACCAGAAGTTTCTGGCGGCGGCGGGCGGCAAGTATCCGGATGACGAGTTCAAGGCCCGCCAGCGCGTGCGGATTATCAGTAACTTGCTGAACAAGCGAAGATGATACTTCCGGTCGTCATTCTCGCTTTGGCCGGGCTGGCCGCGGAGGACCTGAAGACGGTCGCCGCGGAGCCGAACCCGGTAAAACGCGCGCGGCTGGCGCTCATTCACGGCGAGCAGGCGGCGACGAAGGCCGGCGAGGTGTGCCAGGCCAGCGAGTACGACCAGTGCAACGAACTGCTGAACGAGACCGGGGAGTCGGTGGAGCTGGCCGCGCAGTCCCTGGACCGGGCAGGGATCGATGCGGCGCGCAATCCCCGGCATCACAAGGACGCGGAAATCAAGACCCGCAAGATCCTGCGGCTGGTGGACGCGCTTCGCAGCTATATTCATCCCGAGGACCTGGTGCGCTACGAGGCGGTGCGAAAGACAGTCTCCGACATCAACGACCGGCTGCTTTCGGCTATCATGAGCAAGAAGAAGAAGTGAGGCGGCGATGAAAAACCTGGCCCGAGTTTGCGTCATCATTCTAATGGCGGGCGCGCCGGCCGCGGCCCAACTGGATCGGGATTTTCTGACCGAGGACGAGGTTGACCAGATCCGGGAGGCCCAGGAACCGAACGAGCGGCTGGCCTGCTACCTGAAATTCGCCCGGCTGCGGCTGGAGCTGGTGAAACAGACGATGGCGGTGGAAAAGCCGGGACGATCGAAGCTGATCCATAAGAATCTCGAAGACTACACGAAGATCATTGAGGCAATGGACTCGGTGATCGACGATGGGCTGGCGCGCAAGATCGACGTGACCAAGGGCGTGGCCGCGGCGGCCGAGCGGGAAAAGGAATTTCTGACGACATTGCAGGAGCTGTCGGCCAAGCCGGCCAAGGACCGCTACTTGTTCGAGTACGCGCTGAAGGATGCGGTGGAAACAACGCAGGACAGTCTGGAGGAATCGCAAAACGACCTGCGGAGCCGGGCGCAGCGGGTGATCGAAGAAGACCGGCGAGAGAAAAAGAAGATCGAGTCGCTGTCAACGCCGGCCGAGCAGGAGAGGAAAAAGGAGGAGGCCAAGCAGGCCGACGACAAGGCGAAGAAGACGCCCAAGGCGCCCACGCTGCGGCGCAAAGGGGAGGTGCCTGAGAAGAAGTAAGCAGTAGGCAGTAGGCGGTAGGCAGTGGCCTCCGTGGCCCTCGGTGCTCCCGCCGGCCGACTGCCTACTGGCTACTGCCTACTTCCTTTCCGCTTGGGCTAAGTCCTCCAGCAAGGGTTTGGCCAGCACCTGCAATTCGCCGAAGGCTTGCAGATAGCTTTGGAAGCGGCGGTTGAGGTCGAGCGCCTGTTGCGGGCTGAGCTTGGCCCGCAGGATCATGTCGCGCAGGTGGACGGGGTGCGGAAGAATGGCGTCTTCTTGCAGTTCCTCCAGCGCGGTTTGCGGATCATAATGGTACATGCAGCCAGTGTAGCGCACCTCGAAGGAGGCCCATATGGCGGACCTGGAGATTCGCCCGACGATGCGGTTCATCCGTATCGGCTACTTGGTGGTATTGATTCTGTTGGGGACAGCGATCTACTGGTGGATCGAGCAGCCGGGGACCATGTCTCAGGCGGCGATGGTCGTGGCGGGGCTGCTGATGCTGTGGCCCATCGAGCGACACTTAAACCGCCAGCGCACCTGCTGCCGCATGGAAGGCGATCACCTTCGGTATGAGCACGGCCTGGTGACCACCACGGTGAAGACGATCCCGCTCGCCAATATCCAGGACGCTACGGTGCGGCGCAAGCTGAGCCAACGACTGTGGGGGATCGGAGACCTGCGCATCGAGACGGCCGGACAGGCGAGCGCGATCGAGATCTTCAACGTCGAGAAGCCGCAGCAGGTGGCCGATCAGATCCTGGCCGCGGCGAGGAAGAA
>JACQDI010000680.1 GCA_016201195.1 Acidobacteriota bacterium
GGTCGATCGCGACGCAGATCGAGGCGGCGAAGGGCACCAAAACCTCGCGCCCGGCTCCGGCCACCCGCAGCAGCGGCACGGCGCCCGTTTCCATCCAGCCCTCTACCTCGCCCAGCAGCCGTCCGGTGCGCGCGTCCAGAACGCGGCAGCCGACCAGGTCCGTCACGTAATAGCGGCCCGGCGCGGCCTGCGGCCGCTCGCCGGCCAGAATCTGCACTTGCCAGCCGGCCACCTGCTCGGCCTGCTCGATAGTATCAATACCTTCGAACTTGAAAATCAGCCGGTTCTTGTGAGGCCAAGTCTCCTGAATCCGCGCCGGCTCGCGCCGTTGCGCACCATCCCACAGGTGGACCTCGGAGAAGCGGCTGAAGAACGCGTCGTCGTCGGTCTCGATCTCCGCCGCCAGCTCTCCGCGGTTCCCCTGCGCCCGCACGAGCCGGGCGACCGTCACGTAGCGGGCCTGGTCTGCGGGCCTGGGCACTATTCCAAAATCTCCAGCGTGAAGCGTTTCTTCAGCTTCATGCCGGCGGCGCCGAGGATGGTCCGGATGGACCGTGCCGTGCGCCCTTGCTTGCCAATCACTTTTCCCAGGTCTCCGGGGGCCACGCGGAGTTCCAATACCGTGACCTGCTGGCCTTCCACGGCTGTGACCGAAACTTCCTCGGGGCTATCGACCAGAGCTTTCGCGATCTGCTCAATCAGCTCTCTCATCTTGCGCCTCCACTTTCGCCAGCGGCAGATTTACGCCGCGGAGCGCATCTCTAGAAGTACCCCGAACTCAGTACTCAACCCCGATTATATCGCAACTGGCCCTGGGGCCGGTCTAGGCCGCGGTGGCTTCCGGCTTGCTCAACAGGCGGGTGACGGTTGACGAGGGCTGAGCCCCCTTGCCGACCCAGTACTGGACCCGCTCCCGATCGACCTTCAGCTCGATCGGCTTGGCGGTGGGGTTGTAGTGGCCGAGGATCTCCAGGAACCGGCCGTTGCGGGCCTTCTCCTTCTCGATCACCACCACCCGGTACTGCGGTTTCTTCTTGGCTCCAGTGCGGGCCAAGCGGATGCAAAGCATTCGACCTCCTCACAAGCTATCTCATTAACGCAGCTAACTTCCGTTTCATGCCTCCGCCGGAGAGCGACTTGAACATGCGCCGCATCTCCGCGTATTGCTTCAAAACCTGGTTGACTTCCTGAACCGTGGTGCCCGAGCCGCGAGCAATGCGCCGGCGGCGGCTGCCATTGATGATCTGGTGGTTCAACCGCTCCCGGTAAGTCATGGAATTGATGATCGCCTCGACGCGGGCCAGCTCCTTGGGGTCCACCTGCGCTCCCTTCAGCGCCTGGAGCGGCCCTATCTGCGGCAGCATCGACAGGACCGACTCGAGCGGCCCCATCTTGCGCAACTGGCGCAACTGGTCGCGGAAGTCCTGCAAGGAAAACTCGTTGTCCACGATGCGCTGTTGCAGCTCGATGGCCTGCTTCTGGTCGATCGACTGCTCGACCTTCTCGATCAGCGACAGCACGTCGCCCATGCCCAGGATCCGGGAAGCGATGCGGTCGGGATAAAACGGCTCAAGCGCATCCAACTTCTCCCCGATGCCGACGAACTTCAGCGGCTGGCCGGTGACGTGGCGGATGGAAAGCGCCGCGCCGCCGCGGGCGTCGCCGTCCATCTTGGTCAGGATCACGCCGGTGATGCCCAGCCGCTTGTGGAACTCCTCGGCCGAGCGCACCGCGTCCTGGCCGGTCATGGCATCGGCCACGTAGAGCATCTCCGTGGGGTGGAGCGCGCCTCGCAACTGTTCAAGCTCCTTCATCAGCGCGTCGTCGATGTGCAGGCGGCCGGCGGTGTCAACCAGCACCACGTCACGGCCGGTCTGCGTCGCCTCCCTCCGGGCGCCCAGCGCCAGCTCCAGCGGCGTGGTCTCGCCCGCAGCGCCCTCGAAGATCGGCAGCTTGATCTGCTGGGCGATCACGCTCAATTGCTTCCGCGCCGCCGGGCGATAGACGTCCACCGAAACCACCAGCGGGCGGTGCCCGTTATGGCTCAGCCACCGGGCTAGCTTCCCGGTCGAGGTCGTCTTGCCGGAGCCCTGAAGTCCGGTGATCAAAAATACACTCGGCGGGTCATTCGAAAACCGGAGCTTGGACTCGACCTTGCCCAGCACCCGGACCAGCTCGTCGCGCACGATCTGCACCACCTGCTCGGTTGGCGAGAAGGCGGTGAGGACTTCCTGGCCGAGCGACTTTTCCTTAATCCCTTCCAACAACTGCTTGACGACTTTGAAGTTGACGTCGGCCTCGAGCAGCGCCAGGCGGATCTCCCGGAGCGCCTCCTGGAGGTTGGCCTCAGTCAGCTTGCCTTCGCCCCGCAGGTTTTTGAAGACGCGCTGGAGCTTCTCGGTGAGAGTCTCGAACAAGCAACCATTTTACCATTGGAACCCCGCGCCCGCCCGCCCATACCCGATCAGGTAGCGGGTCATCTCGGCTAGAAAGCTGCTGCGAGCCAAGGAGAGGCTGTCTACTAGTAGAGTACTCTTCATCTCGACAGGAACTGGCGGTGCCGTTTCCTTCTCTGTGGAGAGAGTATACACTAGCTGCGCTGCGAACGATGCTTCAGACACTTCCCTTCCAGATGCCTCCCGGCATGGGGCAGACTGCATATCCTCCCCTGTCGCAGTGCCGGACGCGCTAGAAGTCCGGATCGAGTCCTCGATCGCCGTTATACGGGCAATTAAGGGTTATCGGGCCTTTTCGGTGGCTCGCGCCGAGGAAGCTGAGAGACGGGTATGGTCACAGGGCCAACGCTCTCCTGTCGCGCCGACACACGGTAGCGAATGGGTAGGGCTTCGTTGGCGGGCGAAAGATCTGCAGGAAGGCCGATTGTTAGCCCAGTGACCAGAACTTCGCCCATCTCTCGCAACAGAGTCGCGGGCAGCGGACTGATGCCCAGGTGAGGCCGCTGACTCGCCTGGGTGGTGAGGCGGTAGCCGATCCAACGCACGCCGTCCTCTTCGTAGCGCTTTGTTTCCCGAACTGGCGGATAGCTGTGGAACGCGCTGCTGCCGCGCAACTGCTCGGGAATGAGCAACTCCGCGTCCACCATGTCCAGAGGACGGTTGGCAGTATTGCGGATGGCGAGGTAGAGCGCGAGTTCCCGGCGGAAGACGGTTACTTCTAAGCTGGAAGACGGAATCTGCGTTTCGAGCGCTAGCAGGTCGCTTCCGAACTCCGCGATTGGTTCTTCATTTAGAGACACACCACAGACAATAGCGATGCTGTCGAGAAGTGCACGAAGGTCGCTGGAGTCGTGGAGGTCGCGGGCGTGAAGCTCGCTGAGGGGCAAGCCGATTTCGGATTTCGGCAATCCGCACGAGACGACGGGAATCACTCGGGACTCTTGACCCATTCCGAAGCCCGCTTCGAAGTTGATCCAGCGGCGATCGAGGGAGACCCGTGAAAGAACCATGATGACGACCTGCGAGCGCTTGAGTCCGCCCAGGATCGCGTCGTACCACTTTTCGCCGCTCTCAATGCTCTTGTAATCCGAAGAAACGAAGACGGGCACTGCCGGCGAGAGAACCTGTTGCAGCAGTTTCTGAAGGCGTAGGGCGATCCGTTTCTCCTCGCTGATGTGACTGATAAAGATGCCATTGCGGTCGCCGCGAGAAAGCTCTTGCTGCCGCCGACGGGCGGTGGGGAGAGCCCTGCACCGGAATCCCCCACGGTAGAAGAAGTCCTTGCCTTGGGTGGGATCGAAGGGGACGAATTCGAGGCCCACGTATCGTCCGAGCCCAATGAACTGGTTCTGATGGAGAACCAGGAGAGCATCCACCGTCTCTCGATCCGAGACCGGGCCAGCCGTGCTTGAGATGGCGGTTTCGAGTTCTGGCAACCGGTTATGACGTCTCTTGCCCGACACTCCAGGGCTGTCACAGCCGCAGAAGACGCGGCCCCGGCTCAGAGCCCAGGCTGTGCGGAAACACCGAGAGGGCGGCCCTA